>JASIGB010000798.1:0-8989 GCA_030045355.1 Bryobacteraceae bacterium | reverse complement strand
CAGCAGGATGCCGTGGCGATCCGCCAGATGACGCAGTTCGTGCAAGAAGGACTGCGGGGATACGAGATAGCCGCCCTCGCCCTGGATGGGCTCGACCACGATGGCAGCCACTTCTTCAGCCGGGACGATGGTGCGAAACAGCTCGTCTTCGATGAAGCGCGCGCAGGAGACGCCGTGTTCCTCCGCACTCATACCTTCGGGGCGGCGGTAAGGATCGGGGAAATGCGCATGATACACGCCGGGAATCAGCGGTCCGAAGCCCTTGCGCTGAACCACCTTGCTTCCGGTGAGCGAGAGCGCGCCGAGCGTCCGGCCGTGGAACGCGCCCGTGAAGGCGATGAATTTGTCGCGGCCGGTGTGATAGCGCGCGAGCTTCATCGCGGCTTCCATGGCTTCAGTTCCGGAATTTCCGAAATAGACGCGGTGTGCGGCTCCGTTTGGACCAACCCCGCCGGGGGCGATGGCGGCCAGCTTTTCCGCCAATTGCACCATGTTTTCGTAATAAAAATCCGTGCCGGACATGTGGATCAAGCGCCGGGATTGCTCTTCGATGGCGTGAACCACCTGGGGATGGCAGTGGCCGGTGGAGGCGACGGCGATGCCCGCGTTGAAATCGAGGAAGCGGTTGCCGTCGACGTCCTCGACCATGGCGCCTGCGCCGCGCGCGGCCACCAACGGATAGCAGCGCGTATAGGACGGCGAGAGAACCGCCGCATCGCGCCGGATAATTTCGCCGGCGCGGGGGCCGGGGAGCGGGGTCAGGATATGCGGAAGTTCGTTGTTCGCCAGATCGTTGTTCAGTAGGTCATCGTTCACCAGATCTGGGTTCCTCAAGTCTGGACGAACCATTTCTCTCATGGGCATTGCAGTCTCCTTTTTCTACTGCGCTGATTGGGGATGGGCCGCGAAAAAGGAAACTAGTCGGAACCGAACAGGCTGGGGCGGGATGTGGCCGGTCGCGACATGATCTGCTCTTCTATCGTCATTTTAGCAACTTAATGCCCGGCCGGATTAAGAAAATGGTACTAGTCGCGTCTAACAGGCGGAAGGGGATCAAACCAACGTGAAGAAGACTCTTATCGCACTGATAATCGGCACTCTGGCCGGATTCGCGGCGCTGGCGCAGGATACGGCGAAAGGCCAGGCCAAGGACGCCGGGCAAGACATCAAGCAGGCCGGCAAGGACACCGGCAAAGCGGCAAAACACACGGCCAAGAGCGTTAAGAAAGGCACCAAGAAGGGTGTGAACAAAGCGGCGAGCAAGACGAAGAAAGGCGCCGCGAAGGTGCAAAACAAAACCGAAGACAAATGATCTTGTGCCCTGGCCCCTGGCGACCACCCGCCGGTTCACTGTTTTACAAAACTTAACAGCATCTCGGGCAACTGATCGCCGCGAGTGGAGTTTCACCTCCTTACGGGGTCAATATGAACGTACTTCGTTCGCGGCGAGCGAACCTCGCTTCCGCCGCCCATGGGTTAGTGTGTTCGTGAAGGCTGGGGTCTTTAGTTCGGTCTTGGGCTCGACCGCTCTTGCATTTCTCATCATTGCCGGGTTCGCTCAGCAAACCTGGGCGCAGAATACCGCTCCCCCGAATAATTCGCAGCAGGAAACTTCGACACCCGCAACGCCGACGGTCCAATCTCCCGGCCAAACTCCGAGAGTGTTGGGCGATGACTTCGACCGCGAATGGTCGTTTGAAGCGTTCTACTGGGCCAACTGGGCCCATCCCGATTTGAAGGGAGGCGCGGCGGCCACGGAGTACGAGACGCTCGATTTTCCCGGGCATAGCAACGGGATCCCAGGTTTTCAGGCTAACCTCGCCTTGAACCCGAACGACTATCTGCGTTTCTCTTATTTCCGGATGACCGGTTCCGGCACTACCACTTCGAGCCAGATTGTCTATCCGTACGGAGTCGAAATTCCGGCTGACGAATATGTCAGAGCCCAGTACCGGCTCGACGAGTTCAAGCTTTCGTTCGAGGATTTGCTGTGGCCCTTCCCCAAGCACAACGCGAAGCTCAGCTTCAAGTCGCTTTGGGAAGTGCAAGCGGCGCTGGTCCACTCCCGAATCGACGCGCCACAGGACCTCTCCACAACGGACGACTTCACCACGTACCCGTCAGCCATCGGCGAGCGCTACGTCTTCCTTCCCACCTTAGGCCTCGCCGTGCGCTACGTGGCTAGCAAGAACATTCATTTGGAGATCAGAACCTCCGGTTTCGGAATTCCGCACCATCCCGACATTCTCGATAGCCAGGCTTCGGCAGGCAGGTGGATCGGCCGCACCGAAGTTTCAATCGGCGCAAAGTTGTTCCATTTCAAGACCTCGCCGCAAAATGCCGAATATATCGGTGCTACCGTCTTCGGCGCCTTCCTCGGGGTCCGCTGGGGCGCGCCGAAGTAAGCGGGCGGGTTACAATTGAGTTTTCCCGCCGGCCATGGTGAAAGCGCTTCCAGATGTACTGGCTACGATTGTCGAGCAAAAAAAGATCGAACTGGAGGTTCGGGAATCAGGGATTGAGGAGCGCGCCGAGCGTTCGGTTTCTCAGCGGCGCGACTTCTTACGGGCACTGACCAACCGGACACCTGACAGCACGCCCGCCATCATCGCGGAAATCAAGAAAGCCTCGCCGAGCCGGGGCGTTCTGTCTGAGGACTTCGATCCGGCGGCGATCGCGCGGGAGTACGAGCGGGGTGGCGCGGCGGCACTGTCGGTACTGACGGACGAAAAACATTTCCAGGGAAGCTTGTCGGATCTGGGCGCGGCGCGTGCGGCGGTACGGCTGCCGGCGCTTAGGAAAGACTTCACCATCGATCCCTATCACGTTCATCAGGCAGCGGCTTATGGCGCCGATGCGATCCTGCTGATCGCGGCCATCCTGACCGAGCGCCAGATGCGCGATTTTCGCGAGCTGGCTGCGCGCTACGGCATGGCGGCGCTAGTGGAAGTGCACGATGAGGAAGAGCTAGGGCCGGCAGTGGCTTCGGGTGCGCGAATCATCGGCGTGAACAATCGCGATCTTCGGAACTTTGAAGTATCGCTTGAGACTTCGGTGCGGCTGGCGGCGAAGATTCCCGACGGCGTGGTGCGAGTGGCGGAGAGCGGCATTCATTCGGCGGCGGATGTGGCGCGGCTGCGCGCGGCCGGGTATCAAGCGTTCCTGGTGGGAGAGCATTTAATGAAGTCCGGCGATCCTGCGTCGGCGCTTGAGGCATTGCTCGGATGATGGTGAAAATTTGTGGGATTACCAATCGGGAAGATGCGCTGGCGGCAGTAGACGCCGGGGCTTCGGCCATTGGATTCAATTTCTATCGGCAAAGTCCTCGATACATTTCGCATACCGGTGCGGCAATGATCGGGGAGAAAATTCCCGCGAATGTGTGGAAGGTAGGGGTGTTCGTGAATGAGTCGCCCGAGACGATCGCGAGAATCATGATTGATGCAGGCCTCGATGTCGCGCAATTGCATGGGATATCGAGCGCCCGCGGCTTTCGAATCTGGCAGGCGATCTCGGCCGAGGATCCGCAGATGCTGGCGAGTGCGGAGGGCGTGGAGGCGGTGCTGATTGACTCGACCGACGGCGTGACAGGAGGAAGCGGGAACACGTGGGACTGGTCCAAGGCGCCGCACTTGAAGCAGAAGATCATCATCGCCGGCGGGCTGGATGCGGAAAACGTGCGGACGGCGATCGAGCAGGCGCGGCCGTGGGGCGTGGATGCATGCTCGCGGATCGAGAGGGCTCCCGGCCTAAAGGATCATGACAAAATGCGCAAGTTCATCACGGCAGCGCTGAACAGTTAAACCAACAGACGAATGAGCCAACAGCCAATAGCCAATAGCCAATCGCCAGACTCGCAGGGACATTTCGGTCCTTACGGGGGACGGTATGTGCCCGAAGTTTTGATGGCGCCGCTCGAGCAGCTCGAGCAGGCGTATCTGGAAGCGCGGCACGATCCGGCGTTTCAGGCTGAACTGAAAGATTTGCTCGCGAATTACGCCGGCCGTCCCACGCCGCTCTATCACGCCAAACGCCTGAGCGAGACGCACGGCGGGGCGAAGATCTACATCAAGCGCGAGGACCTGCTGCACACGGGCGCTCACAAGATCAACAACTGCCTGGGGCAGGCGCTGCTGGCCCGGCGCATGGGCAAGAAGCGGATTATCGCCGAGACGGGCGCGGGGCAGCACGGCGTCGCGACGGCAACCGTGTGCGCTCTCTTCGGCCTGGATTGCATCGTCTACATGGGTGAAGAGGACATGCGGCGGCAACGCCTGAACGTATTCCGCATGCGGTTGCTGGGCGCCAAGGTGGTGGGCGTAAAGTCGGGCAGCCGGACGCTGAAGGACGCCATCAGCGAGGCCATGCGGGATTGGGTGACCAATGTGCATTCGACGCATTATTTGTTGGGGTCGGCGCTGGGCGCGCATCCCTATCCGATGATGGTGCGCGATTTTCACAGCGTGATCGGGGACGAGACGCGGCGGCAGATTCTGGAACGCGAGCAGCGGCTGCCGGATGCGATTTTCGCCTGCGTGGGCGGCGGCAGCAATGCGATCGGGATGTTTCATGCGTTCGTGGGCGATGCGGGCGTGCGATTGATCGGCGTGGAGGCCGGCGGGCGCGGTGCGGAACTCGGCGCGCACGCGGCGCGGTTTTCCGGAGGGTCGCCGGGTGTGCTGCACGGAGCGCATAGCTATCTGTTGCAGGACGCCGACGGGCAAGTGGCGCTGACGCACTCGATTTCGGCGGGCCTAGACTATGCACTGGTTGGGCCGGAGCACGCGCTGCTGCACGATCAGAAGCGCGCCGAGTATACCTCGGTGACCGATCAGCAGGCGTTGGACGCCGCGCGGACACTGGCGCGAACCGAAGGGATCATTCCGGCGCTCGAATCGGCGCACGCGGTGGCGGAGGCGTTGCGGCGCGCGCCCGAGGCCAAGGGCGAGCTGTTCGTGATCAATCTTTCCGGGCGCGGCGACAAAGACACCGATATCTATCGCGAGAATCTGAAGGAGCTGGATGACCCGGATTAGCCGCCTGTTCGAGCGGCTGAAAACCGAGGGCCGTCCCGCCCTGATCGCTTACATCACGGCCGGCGATCCTACGCCCGCGGCCACGCCCGAACTGGTGGCGGCACTGGAACGCGGCGGCGCGGACTTGATCGAGCTGGGTGTTCCCTTCTCCGATCCGATCGCCGACGGTCCGGTGATCCAGCGCGCGAGCGAGCGGGCGCTGAAGGCGGGGACGAAGCTGGCGACCGTGCTCGAAATCGCGGCGCAGATTCGCACGCGGTCCGAAATTCCGCTGCTGCTGTTCACATATTTGAATCCTGTGTTGCGCTACGGGCTCGAAGCTTTGGCGCGCGCTGCGGTCGCGAGCGGCATCGATGGATGCCTACTGACGGATCTGAGCGTCGAGGAAGCGGAGCCATATATTCAGGTGATGCGGCAGGCCGGGCTCGATACGGTGTTTTTGGCCGCGCCTACCAGCAGCCGGCGCCGGCTGGAACTGGTGGCGAAATATTCGACCGGTTTCGTCTATTTGGTATCGCGCACGGGCGTGACGGGCGAGCGCGCGAGCCTTTCCGATAGCGTCGGACCTCTTGTCAGCGCCGTGCGCGCAGTCACAAAACTCCCGCTTGCGGTGGGATTCGGGATTTCGACCGCGGACCAGGTGCGCGCGGTGGGTGCGATGGCCGACGGCGTGGTGGTGGGCAGCGCATTCGAGCGGGCGATCGAAGAGAACGCCGGAAGCGGCGAACTGTGCGCCCGCGTGGAGGCTCTGGCCCGCGAACTGGCCAGTGGATTAAGATCGAAGAACGCCTCTGACTAACAAAACGATGACTCCGGGCATTGACAAGCTGGCACATTGCCGCAAGCGGATCGACGCGCTGGACTTGAAGATCGTGGACTTGCTGAACGAGCGGACCGAGATCGTGCACGAGATCGGCCGCATCAAGCGTCAATACGCGATGCCGGTCTACGAGCCGAAACGCGAGGATCAAGTGTTCGCGAACGTCACCGGCCACAATCCGGGCCCGATGACGGCCGATGCGCTCAAGCGCATTTTCGAGCGCATCATCGACGAGATGCGGACGATCCAGCAGGAGCGGCTGGCCAATCCCACAACACCGAGCGATTGATGGCGGCGAGATTCGGACGCCCGGCGAGCGTCATCGCGAGTTCGAATTCGTGGCGTAAAATCTGAACCACGCGCGCGACGCCTTCGGCGCCCGCGACGCAGAGGCCGTAGAGGTAAGGCCGTCCGATTCCAACCGCGGCGGCGCCGAGCGTCAGCGCTTTTAGCACGTCGGTCCCGCGGCGGATGCCGCCATCCACCAGCACCGGGAACGCGGCCGGCCACGCGCTCGGCAACGGAAGGTAAGCCATCGATGGCCGCAGGGACCGTATCGAGATTGCGCGCGCCCTGGTTGGACACGAAAGATTGCGCGCGCCCTGGTTGGACACGAACAGGTTGGACACGAAGATTCCGTCGACGCCTGCATGGACGGCGATCTCGGCATCGTCGGCGTCGAGGATGCTTTGAGCAGCACGGGCGTGGTAGCGAATGACAGCAGCCAATCGATGTCCTTCCAGGTGACAGTGGGTCGAGGTAGTCCTTGCTCGGGAGATTCGGCAGCGGACCCTCGGGGAGTTGGCCTTTGAAGCGATACTCGCGATCGCGCGCGCCGTGCGAGGGTGAGTCGACGCTGACGCAGATGGCGCGGCATCCGGCGGATTCGGCGCGCTGGACCAGATCGCGCGTGAAGGCGCGGTCGCGCTATTCCAGCCGCCGGAGATTTCGTCGGCCGCGTCGCACAAAAGCGCGCCCATGTATGAGGGAGGATGCGGGAATGCGCGAGCCCGGCGAAGTCGGCGAGGGTCAGGAGACACTCGAGTTCGGCGCGGGGCATAAAAGGGCCGTGTAACGGTGCGCCGCGAGGGAGAGCTAAGATAAAGGCATCGATGAGTGACGTTCAGTTCTATCTCACGATTGGAATCCCGACACTTGCCATATTGATCGGGATGCTGATGAACGTTGTTCAATTCAGCGCGGTCAACGCTCGCCTAAACGGATTAGAGACGCGTGTCAACAGCCTCGAGACGCGCATCGACGCCCGGTTCAACAACGTCGACGCGCGATTCAACAATATGGAAGTCAAGTTCGATACCCTGATCGGAAAAGTGATCGAGCTCGACAATCGGGTCACGCGCATCGAAGCCAAGCTCGACCTGCGATAGCCCCGCCCAGCGCGCTCCCTGCGTGGTACAACGGTTTCAGTGGTGCGGTCCAAGGCAGTGCTAAGCCTGCAGTAGCGGAGTAAGCAACCAGCCGGCGAATTCATGTATAAAAAAATTGGGGACCCTGGAGGGTATCGAGATGGTCAACTGTCCAAACTGCGACGCTGTGATCGATGTAGACGAAGATGAGTTGGATGAAGGCGACACACTCACCTGCGAGGAGTGCGGCGCCGATTTGAGCGTCACCGGGTTGGATCCCCTGGAGCTCGAAACCGAGGAAGAAGAGGAAGAGGCCGAGGAAGAGGAAGAAGACATCGATTACGATGAGGACGAGGATGAGGATGAAGATGAAGAAGAGGCCGAGGATGAAGATTGGCACTAAACCCGTTCTGGCTGCTGTTTTGCTTCTCGCCTTCTGCTTCGCTCTCGGGGCGGCTTCAAAAAACAAGCCCGCCGACGATACGTATGCGATTGTGAGCGGCACGGTGTTTGATCCAAGCGGGTATGCGCTTCCCGATGCGAACGCGAAACTGACGTTCGAGGCACCCGCCAAAACAAAGCCCCTGGAAGCAGTTTCGAGTTCTCGCGGCGAGTTCGTGTTTCGAGTTCCCCCAGGTCCGGCGCATTACACCGTGATGGTGAGCGCCAAGGGCTTCGAGTCCCAAAGCAAAACCGTCGAGGTGCAGGATCAGGAGCGGGTGGAAGTAACGTTCCAATTGGACAAGCAGTCCAAGTAGATATGAACACCATGCGCGCCCGGGCGGCTTACCTGCCTGTCGTTTGCTTGGCGGCGGTTTTGGCGTGCGGCGTTCTCCAGGCGCAGCGCGGGACCGGCGAAAGCACGGCTCGGACGGTGGAAGGCCGTGTGACCAACGCGGAAAACCAGCCCGTGGCGAACGCCGTGGTGCAGCTCAAGAACACCAAGACGCTGCAAATCCGATCCTTCATCACGCAGCAGGACGGGAATTATCATTTCGCCGGGCTGCAAACAGACGTCGAATATCAACTCAAAGCCGATCACGACGGCGCCAGCACGTCGTGGAAGACGCTGAGCGTGTTCAACAGCAAGAAGACGCCGGTGATCAATCTGAAGCTGAAGAAGTGAGGCGCGCGGGCCGCTCCCAGCGCGTCCGGTGTAATCGCTCCTCGCTAAAACCACCCGCTCCGGTAAGCAAACCACCAACTAAAAGCAAAAATCGGAATTGTCGCCCCCATTGCCCACCACAGCGGCAGAACGAAATCCGCTACCAGCCCCAGGGATGCAAAAGTGAGCCAGAAGATTTTCCGTTCCATGCGTCCAGTGTACAGCCTTCCCAGAAGCCCATATGGAACCGGGCTGGACGCCATTTTTTGTCCTTATGCTCCTAGAATATAGTTATGCGACGCGTGCTCGCTTTCCTGTTCTCGCTCCCGCTGCTTGCTAGCGCTCCGGTAGCGCCGCTCCAATCGATTAATGAAGCCGGGTTCCAGAAGCTGGTGGAATCGCACAAAGGGAAAGTGGTTCTGTACGATTTCTGGGCCACCTGGTGCGCGCCTTGCCGCGCCGAGATGCCGCAACTGGCAGGCTTGGCGGACAAATTCCGCGCACGCGGTTTCGAGGTGGTGACCATTTCAGCCGACGACCTCGAACACAAGGCGGCGGCGGAGAAATTCATCCAGATGTTCCGCGTGGACGGACCGGCGTATCAGAAGCAGGCCGGCGACGACGATCGTTTCATGAACGCGATCGACCCGCAATGGAGCGG
>JASIGB010000797.1:0-6815 GCA_030045355.1 Bryobacteraceae bacterium | reverse complement strand
CGCGCGGCCATCAAAGGCGTGGTGCGGGAGGCGATTATCGCCGCTCTGCTGACGGCCGTCATGATCCTGCTGTTCATCGGGAGCTGGCGCAGCACGCTGATCATCGCGATTTCGATTCCCCTTTCCATCCTGTGCTCCATCTGCGTCCTGAGCGCTCTGGGCGAAACCATCAACATCATGACGCTGGGCGGCCTGGCACTGGCGGTGGGCATCCTGGTGGACGACGCCACGGTGGAAATCGAGAACACACAGCGCAATCTGGCCATGGACAAGGAGATCAAGCAGGCCGTGCTGGATGGCGCGCAGCAGATCGCAGTTCCGGCGTTCGTTTCCACGCTGTGCATCTGCATCGTCTTCATCCCCATGTTTTTCCTCACCGGCGTGGCGCGCTATCTGTTCATTCCGCTGGCTGAGGCGGTGGTGTTCGCCATGCTCGCGTCTTACCTGCTGTCGCGAACGCTGGTCCCCACTCTCGCCATGTACCTGCTGCGGCCGCACCAGCAAGACGCGGAGCCCAAGCCCTGGAATCTCGCGGGCCGCTTCCAGCGTGCTTTCGAGCGTGGGTTTGAAGCCATGCGCATGGGCTATTTGGGGATGCTCGAAACCTGTATTCGAAGGCGCAGGGTGTTCATTCCCGCTTTCCTCGCGGCTTGCGTCGCCTCCTGGTTGCTGATCCCGTGGCTTGGCCGCGATTTCTTCCCGGTCAGCGACGCCGGACAGTTCAACCTGCATTTCCGCGCCAAGACCGGTACGCGCATCGAAGAAACCGCGCGGCTGGGCGACCTGATCGAAACCGCGATGCGCGAAACGATTCCGCCATCCGAGCTCGCCAGCATCATCGACAACATCGGCCTGCCCTACAGCTCCATCAACACGGCGTACAGCAATTCCGCGGCGATCGGCACCATGGACGCCGACGTTTTGGTGACGCTCAACCCGGGCCATCGCCCGACGGATTTCTACGTCCACGAGCTGAGGCGAATAATGCCGCGCGAGTTTCCGGGCGTGGAATTTTATTTTCTGCCCGCGGACATCATCAGCCAGACACTCAATTTCGGTTTGCCGGCGCCCATCGATGTGCAGGTTTCCGGACCAAACCTCGACGCCAATCACGCTTTCGCCACGAATCTTCTGGGCCAGCTTCGCAACGTTCCGGGCGCGGTGGATCTGCGCGTGCACCAGCTTTTCGATCTTCCGCGCATCCAGGTGAACGTGGACCGCACCAAGGCGCTCGAAAGCGGCTTTTCACAGCTCGACGTCGCCAACAGCCTGCTGATTTCGCTCAGCGGAAGCTTTCAGACCCAGCCTTCGTATTTTCTCGATCCGAAAAACGGCGTGACCTACAGCCTGACGGCGCAGACGCCGCAATACGATATTTCCTCGCTCGGCGATCTCGACAACACGCCCATTACGAGCGACGGCTCGCGCCATCCGGAAATCCTGGGGGACGTGGTGAGCACCCACCGGCAGGCCGAAATGGCCGTGGTTTCGCACTACAACATCGCGCGCGCCATCGACATCTACGGCAACGTGCAGGATCGCGATTTGGGCGGCGTGGCGAGCGACATCAACCGCATCGTAGCGAAAGCGCGCGCCCATCTGCCGCGCGGCTCGCAACTAATTGTCCGCGGCCAGATCGACACCATGCAGTCCTCTTTTCGCGGGCTGTTGGGCGGCCTGATTCTGTCGATTGTTCTGGTGTACTTCCTGATCGTGATCAATTTCCAATCCTGGCTCGACCCGTTCATTATCGTGACCGCGCTTCCAGCCGCGATGGCCGGCATCGTGCTTTTGCTGTTCGTTTCGCGCACCACGCTCAGCGTGCCGGCGCTGATGGGCGCCATCATGAGCGTCGGGGTCGGAACCGCGAACAGCATTCTGGTGATCAATTTCGCCAAGGATCACCTGGAAGCCGAAGGCGATCCGGTGCGGGCGGCGCTCGAAGCCGGGTTCACGCGCTTCCGTCCCGTGCTGATGACCGCGCTCGCCATGATCATCGGTATGGTTCCCATGGCGATGGGGCTCGGCGAAGGCGGCGAACAGAATGCGCCGCTGGGCCGCGCGGTGATCGGCGGACTGATTTGCGCCACCATCGCCACGCTGTTTTTTGTTCCTACGGTCTTTACCATGTTGCACCGGAGACACACATCCGCCGATGCTAGATAAGAGAGAGATGCTCGATCGCGACCCTATCATTGACGCGCCCCGCGCGCACCAGGAGCCGGTTTTGCCGCCGGAATTTACGCGCCGGCCCGCGAGTAAGCTGCGCGTGACGCTATTGCTGCTACTGGGCGTGCTGGTCGTGGGCGCCATCGTGTTCTGGGGCATTAACGCGCGCATCCAGACCGCCGCGGCAGTGAAGGAGAGCACCGAAGAACTCGCCATTCCGGACGTGGCCGTGATTCACCCCAAGCCGGGCGAGGTCAAAGACGAGCTGATTCTACCGGGCAACGTCCAGGCGTTCACGGATTCGCCGATTTACGCGCGGTCCAGCGGGTATCTGAAGCAATGGTTCGTCGATATTGGCGGACGCGTGAAGGCGGGACAGGAACTGGCGATTATCGAAGCGCCCGAGCTCGACCAGCAGGTGAGCCAGGCCAAAGCCACCCTGCAACAGGCTCAAGCCGCTTTGGCCCAGGCCATCGCCAACCAGCAGCAAGGGAAAGCCAATGAGGAGCTGGCGCGCGTCAACGCGGACCGCTGGAGCAACCTGGTAGCGAAGGGCGCGGTATCGCGCCAGGATAACGACCAGTATCAGGCGCAATACCAGGCGCAGTTGGCCAATCTGAACGCGCTCGAACAAGCCATCGCCGCCGCGCGCAGCAACATCGCCGCCGACCAGGCCAACCTCGGCCGGCTGCAAGAGATGCAAGGCTATGAGATTGTCCGCGCCCCGTTCGACGGCGTCGTGACGGCCCGCAATATCGACGTCGGAGCGCTGATCAATGCAGGCAATGGCGGACCGGCGCAGGAGTTATTTCATATGGCGTCCACCGCGAAACTGCGCGTGTACGTCAGCGTCCCGCAAGTGAATTCGGAGGCCGCCAAGCCCGGCTTGAAATGCTATCTCACGCTCACCGAATTCCCGGGCCGCAAGTTTCCGGGCGAATTGGTGCGCAACTCCGGCGCCATCGATCAGGCCACGCGCACGCTGCTCACCGAAGTGGACGTCGACAATGCTTCGGGCGACCTTCGCCCTGGCTCTTACGCGGAGGTTCATCTCCAAATTCCCGAGGGTTCGCGCTCTTTGATCGTGCCGGTCAGTGTGCTGCTGTTCCGCAGCGAAGGCCTACGCATCGGCGTGGTTCGCGACGGCGATAAGGCGGAATTGCTGCCGGTGGTCCTGGGCAAGGATTACGGCAACGAAGTCGAAGTGGTCTCGGGCCTCGCGCCCGGCGACCAGATCATCTTCAATCCGCCCGATTCGCTCACCAGCGGCGCCGAGGTGCGGGTGGTCAAGTCGTCCGAAGTGCATTAAGCCGCTGTCGAATTGCTTACGTCCCTCCTCGCCAACGCGCGACTGCCTTGACACATCTACTACAATGTAGTAGATTCAGACAGCAGGCAGTAGATGCAGATGAGCCGGCCACGCCTCACAAAACTCGAACTCCAAATCCTGGAGGCGCTGTGGGCGCAGGGAAAAGCGTCCATTCGCGAGATCCAAGAAGCGTTTCCCAAGCCGCGTCCGGCATACACCACCATCCAGACCACGGTGTACCGCATGGAAGCAAAAGGCGCGGTACGCCGCCTTAGAAAGATCGGCAACGCCCACATTTTCGAGCCGGTCGTGCCCAGGGACGTGGCGCGGCTTCGCTGGCTCGATGAGATCTTGAGCTTGTTTGGCGGCCGCGCCCAGCCCATGATGGCGCAGCTCGCTGAAGCCGGGAAGCTGACGCTCGACGACGTTCGCGAGCTCGAGAAGCTCGTGAAGAACGCGGAAAGGACTCGGAAGCCGAAATGACAGGCGCACTGATGAATCATCTGTGGCAATCCACTTTGTTCGCCGGCCTGGCCGCTGCGTTGACGCTCGCCTTCCGCGCGCATCGCGCGCAAGTGCGTTACTGGCTATGGTTGAGCGCATCCGTCAAGTTCTTACTTCCATTCGTGCTGCTGACGATGATCGGCCGGAACGTCCAGTGGACGCCCGCGGCGCCACGGATTACACCGCCTTCTGTTTCGCGCGCCGTCACGCAAGCGGTGACTCAAATGAACGAGCCGTTTATCGGCACGACCGAAAGGCGCCCACAACCTGGCCCGCTCGATTGGGCGCCCCTTGCGTTGTTTGGCGTCTGGGCTTGCGGATTCGCCGCGATTGCGCTGGTCCGATTGCGGGCCTGGCGGCGTGTGCGAGCCGTGGTCCGTGCTAGCGCGCCCATGGACCTTGCGGCGGGTATGGCTGTTCGATCGGCTGCCGGACTTCTTGAGCCCGGCGTGGTGGGACTCATTCGACCGATCCTGTTGCTGCCCGCCGATATCATGGAACGCCTAAGCCCATCTCAACTCCAGGCTGTTCTCGCGCACGAACTGTGTCACGTTCGCCGGCGCGACAACCTGACGGCGGCGATTCACATGCTGGTGGAGGCGGTCTTCTGGTTTCATCCGTTGATCTGGTGGATCGGCGCACGGCTGGTGGAAGAGCGCGAGCGCGCCTGCGACGAAGAGGTTCTGCGGCTGGGCAACGCGTCGCAAGAGTACGCCGAAGCCATCCTCCGCGTTTGTAAGAGCTATCTGGAAGCACCGCTCCAGTGCGTAACCGGCGTGACCGGATCGGACCTGCGGAAACGAATCATCGCGATCCTGTCAGGCTGCGTCGCAATGGAATTGAGCGTGGCCAAGAAAATCGCGCTGGCCAGCGCCGCGATCGTCGTTCTGGCGACGCCCGTACTGATCGGAACGATGGGCAGAGCATTCAGCGCGCCCCTCCCGAAGAAACCTTCTGGCGGCGCTGCACAGGCTGCTCAGCGCGCCACTCCCACGCAACCTCAACCTGCCTACATCAGCGCCCTGGGAAGCGTCGTCGCCGAAAGTGTCGCCGTCAGGCCCAGGATCGCCGGGCAATTGCTCGGGGTGAACTTCAAGGAGGGGGATCGCGTGCGGGCCGGCCAGTTATTGGCCACCATCGACGGGCGCCGCTTCCAAATCGAACTGGAGCGCGCCGAAGCTCAACTGAGCCAGGACCAGGCCATGTTGGCCGAAGCGGTGCGCGAGTCGGGCGCCGCTCCCAATAGACAGGACCGGATCGATGAACTCGAGGCGGCCGTCAAACGCGATCAGATCAATACTCAGGAGGCTGGCCTCCAGATGTCGTACACGCAAGTGCTCGCGCCGATGGCGGGTGTTGCGGGGCTGCGTTCGGTCGCGCCCGGCAACATGGTCGATCCCGGCACGACGTTGCTCTCGATTAACCAGCTTCAGCCCATTAGCGTCTTGTTCAGTGTGTATGAGGACCAGCTAGCGCGGGTGCTGCTCGTATGGCAGACCTACGGCTACAACTTGCCGGTGGAAGCCTGGAACCGCGACCTCACGAAAAGGTTGGCAACCGGCCGCCTAGCCGCGGTAGACAATCAGGCCAACCAAGCGGAAGGCTCCGTGAAGCTGAAGGCCGTGTTCGATAACAAAGATGGAGCGCTATTCCCCAACCAGTTCGTGAATGTGCGGCTGTTCTTGAGTCCGCGCTAGTATCAATACGTAACCGACGGCAGGAACACGCCCTTGGGCTCGTTGTACAGCCCCATCGACATCAGCGTCATCGGCTGCACCACGCGCAGGCCGTGCGCCAGGCACCAGCGGAACAGCTCGCCGTTGCGCGACGGCATCAAGAAACCGGGGCCTCCGAAACCGTCGGCCGCCGCAAGCAGCGCCTGCAGGTCCGCATTGGTCTCCGCCAGCGCGTGGCCGAAGAACGCAAGCGAGCCGGCATAGCCGGTGATACGCCCGCCGTGCTCCACCACCGTCGCAGTGCCTTGTGCGATGGCATCGGCCAGTTCTCCGCCACGATGATGCCCATGCACGCGCAGGGCGACCTGGTTGCACGCTTCCAGGTCCGCCATTCCGGCCTTGCGAACCGTGTATCCCTCGAAAGTCTTCTTGATCGCCGGCCCCTGCATCACCGAAAGCGGCTCGCGCACGTCGAATCCAAGCGATGTGTAGAGCGAAAGCGAGCGGTTGTGGAACGCGGCCTGCACCAGCCGCACTCCCGCTACGTTGCGCTCGCGCGAGCGGTCCAGCACGGCCTGCATCAGCTTGCGTCCGACGCCGCGATTCTGCGACTTCGGGCTGATGGTGATCGGTCCAATGCCGGCGATCCCGTCGCGTTCGTCCAGGCAGTTGCTGCCGGCGATCGCGCCGTCCACTTCGGCCACCACGCAGTAGAATCCGGGATGCGAGAACATTTGCGTCAGCGCCCGGACGCCATGCGCGGGTTCGGGGATATCCGGCGGGAAATTGTGAGCGGTACTGATTGTGTGGAACGCCTCGTAGCAGATCTGCCCGCACTCCGCGGCGTCCTCGGGATTGGCGCGGCGAATCGTCACCGCACTGTGGCTTGCAGCAGCGGTGCTCATAGCTTCAATAGCGCGCGCAAGCGCTTGGTCTGCACGCGGCTCACGGGCACTTCGGTCTGCTTCTTGTCGTCCATCCGCAGTTGGAAGCTCGACTTGAACCACGGAATCACTTCTTTGATGCGATGAATGTTCACCAGAAACGAGCGGTGAACGCGCCAGAAAGTATCCGGATCAAGATTGGATTGCAGCTCTTCGATGGTGCGGTAGTTCGATTCGCCTTCGACGTTGGTGGCCACAACAGTGATGAGCCCG
>JASIGB010000796.1:0-5629 GCA_030045355.1 Bryobacteraceae bacterium | reverse complement strand
GAAAAGCGCTTCTCCTCCGCCTCCTCCTTCGCTCTCAGTTGCCGCCGCCCGGGCAGAAGCCGAGTCCGCCGCGCAGGCGCGGGAGCTCGGCGATCTGTTTGAATACAAGATCAAAGACCCGATCACCATTGGCAAGAATCGATCGGCGCTGGTGCCGATCGTCCAATCGTCCATCTCGGCCGAAAAAGTCTCGGTGTGGAACGTACAAGCCGGCCTTCCGCGCCCGCAGCGCGGCCTGTGGCTCGCTAACTCCAGCGGATTGACGCTGGATGGCGGCAGTTTCAGCGTGCTCGAAGACGAAACCTTCGCCGGGGAGGGGATTTTCGATTCCATACGGCCTGGCGAGAAACGCCTGGTGTCCTATGCCACGGATCTCGCGCTGAATGCGAGCTCACGCCACAGCGCAGAGCGCGAGCGGGTTTCGCGCGTGCATATCGAGCGCGGGTTGATGGTTCAGGAAAGCGAAGTTCGCGAGAAGAAAACGTACACGTTTCGCAATGCGGACGACACGCCGCGCGTCATGATCGTGGAGCATCCCGTCCGGCTGGGCTATCAATTGTGCAGCGACGTTCCGCCGGCGGAAACAACCGCGGATTGGTACCGTTTCCGCCTTCCGGTGGAAGCGAAACAGACCCGATCGCTGGTCGTCGAGGAGGCGCGCCGCGACCCGGTGACCTTCGCGCTCGCCAATATCACCAGCGATCAAATCGCGGTGTTTGTACGTGATAAATCAATCGACAAGACCGTCCAAGCGGTGCTCGAAAAGATCTTGGCGCAGAAGGCCGTGGTGGCCGATCTGGAGAACAAAAAGAGCGAGCGCGACGACGAGCAGATGGAAATCTTCGACGATCAACAGCGGCTGCGCGAGAACCTGAAGTCGCTGAGGGGCAGCGCGGAGGAAAAGAAGCTGCTCGAACGTTACACCGAGCAACTGGACGCGCAGGAGAACCGGCTGGAGGCGCTGCACAAAGAGATCCAGGAGCTGGACACGCAGAAGGACGCGGCACAAGCGGCGCTCGATAGGATGATCGCGGACTTATCGATCGACGTGAAGTTGTAGCGAGGTCAGACACCGCTTGGTGTTTCGCTGAGAAAATCCGGGGTTGCGCCGCACCAATAGGGCGTGCAACCCCAATCCGCTACCCGGGTGCGCAGCGTACGCGCTACTCTATGCTGCGCTCTCGCGCTCGCCGTTTCCGCCCACGCTTCCGTGATCGTGCAGTTGCAGGTCGTGGAGGGCGAAGGCGCCACGTATCAGCCCGGCACTCGCGCCACACGCGGCATCACCGTTCTGGTCACCGACGAGGCCGGTAAGCCGGTCAACATGGCCTCGGTCAGCTTTCGGCTTCCGGACCAGGGCGCCACGGGCACGTTCAGCTCGGGGCTGCGCACCGAGCTGGTCACCACCGGCCCCGACGGCCGCGCTTCCGTTTGGGGCATGAAGTGGAACAACACCACGGGGCCGGTCCAGGTGCGCATCACCGCAGTGAAGGATCAGGCGCGCGCGGGGATCATCAGCACGCAGTACATCAGCGAGCACGCCGCGCTCACCGCGGGCGGACAAGGCGAATTCAAGGCCTCGCATGGCGGCCACAAATGGATTTGGTTCGCCGTGGCAGCGGCGGCGGCGGGCGGCGCCGCCTTTGCGCTCCTGCGTTCGCGGTCGTCATCGAACTCCACCACTACGGCCGATAGCGGGATCAGCATTGGCGCACCCACCGTGATTGTGAGCCAGCCGTGAGGAAGATCTGCATCAGGGAGACGTGCATTCTGGCTTTTCTCGCGATGCCGGTCGGGAGTTGGGCGCAATCGTCCATCGCTGCACCGCAACTGGGGTTCATGACGGACGGCGTGCGCGCATTACGGCCGGTGTACGGAGTCGCCGGCAGTTTTGTGCTTGGACCGGCGGTCGCGGGAGGCGTTGCGGATGCGGGGTTTTCGGGATCGCTCGGGTTCCTCAAAACCGATTCATCTCTTGTCGCGTTCGATGCCCAGGGCAAATCCCTCGGTTCCATCCAAGCGGCCGCGGGAGACGCACTATTCGCCTTTTCGCCCGTCGGGAGCGCGGCGCTCGCCTACTTGAGTACGGGCAACCGCCTGACGGAATGGAGCGGCGGGCAGTTCACGACGATTCCGCTCGATCTTGAATCTGCTGACGCTGTGATCGGAATCGCGTTTCCCAGCGCGGCGGAGGTGCTCTTGATCGTCGAACGCGAGCGCGTACTTTGGGAGATGCACGTCTCGTTGAACGGCGCCGGAGCGCTGGCGCAAAAGGCGCTCCCCGGCATCCACGCTCCCGTTCTTCCGCTCGCCGCGGGCGGCTTGCTTTATACGGAGGATGGCGCGATCGTGATCCGCCGAGCGGACGGCTCGGAGGTACGTCTTCCCGCATCGTTTCCGGCGAAATTCTCCCTACAAATGATGAACGGGGATTGGGTGGAGCTCGCCGATCTCCAAAGTCCCGCGCGGTTCGCCATTCGTACCGCGACGGGCCGCGAGGCATTCTACTGGCTTCCGGAGCAATCGCGATGATCGGGCGCGCCCTCCTATTCATCGCGCTCGTGCCGCTCGCCGCGCTCGCCCAACTTCAGATTTCTGCAGTCAGCACTCCTTCGTGTGCCACTCCCATCGGCTCTGGGCTGACCCTAACGGCTGTGGGCTCTTCCTATTCGGTTGGCTCGACGACGTTGGGCAATACGATTTCCACGCAATTTCAGGTGGAGAACACAGGAAGTCAGCCGGTCGGGATCGAGGTGTCGCTGGCGGGCGAAGGGTTCACGATCGGCGCTGGGGCCGCGGGGCTTTTAGGCCCTAGCCCCCAGGAGGAAACTTTCTGCGTGGATTTCACGCCCACCATCTTCGGCTCGTATTCGGCGATCCTGCAGGTCAACAATATCGACATCACTTTGACGGGAACTGCCGCCGCATCCGCAACGGTGACGGTTTCGGGCGCGACCACGCCGATCGCGGCCGGCTCGGCAGTGAACTTTGGCTCGGTGGTCATTGGCCAGACTCAAACACAAAGCTTCATATTGTCCAATTCATATGGTTCCCCTCTGACCGTCAATTCCGTCACGGTCTCCGGCGCCGGATTTAGCGGGCCTGCTGGCGCCTCTTTTCCGCTGCAGATCGGGCCGGGGCAACAGCAGACGTTTCAGGTGACGTTCGCGCCGGCGGCCGACAGGTCGTATCAGGGCACGCTCACAATCGACGGGCAGGTGTTTACACTACAAGGCCAGGGTCTCGACCCTCCGCTGCCCGGCGCCTCCATCGTCCTGGCTTCCACGCTCGGGGCAAGCGCGCAACAGAACAGCCTCAGCATCCCTCTCAGCTCCGCTTCCCAGATCAGCGGAAGCGGTACGCTCACCATGTCGTTTCAGTCGAGCGTTGCCGGCGTCAGCGATGACCCGACCATCGGATTCCTTTCGGGGGCGTTGCGCCAGGCGTCAGTGACCATCTCGCCGGGCACCTCCGTAGCCATGATCGACGGCCAGCAGAGTATCGCCTTTCAAACCGGAACCACGGCCGGAACCATCACGTTTACGCTCGCCTTGGAGACTGGTTCCAGCGAGGAGATCTCTTTGACCATCCCTCCGTCTTCCGTCATCCTCGACAGCGAGAGCGCTGTCCGCGAGCTCGGCTCCCTCCAAGTGTCGGTGTCCGGGTTTGACAACACTTACTCGGCGTCCGAACTGGCGTTCACTTTTTACGACCTCAACGATAACGAGCTGCCGCAAGGGGCGATCGACGTGAACGCCGCGAGCGATTTCCAGAACTATTTCGCCAGCGGACAAGCCGGGGGAGCATTCTCGCTTCTGGCCACATTCCAGGTCACGGGAAACACCAACGATATCGGATATGTCACCGTCCAGATCACCAACTCGCTCGGCGCGACTACGGCGCAACAGATTCAAATCCTGAACTAAGCCTCCTGGCCAAGCTATGCTCGAAGCATGCTGTTCGCGAGCGTGGTGGAGACCTCGCGCCGCGTGGCCGAGACGCCCAAACGGCTGGAGAAAATCGATCTGCTGGCGCGGCTGATCGCGCAGCTTCGCGGCGAGGAGATCGAAATCGTCGTTCTGTATCTGGCGGGCCTGACGCGGCAGGGGCGCATCGGCATCGGCTACGCGGCTCTAGGCGATGCGCGGCATTCCCCAGCCTCGGATCCAGCGCTCGAGGTCCGGGACGTGGATGGCATCCTGGAACAGATCACCGCCACCAGCGGAGCCGGATCGCAGCGCCGCCGCGGCGAGCTTCTTGAAAAGTTGTTTGCGCGCGCCACCGCAGCCGAACAGGCATTTCTGGCGGGGTTAATCGCGGGCGAGCTGCGCCAGGGAGCGCTGGAAGGAATCATGGCCGAAGCGGTCGCGAAAGCCGCGCGATTGCCTGCCGGCCGTGTCCGGCGCGCGGCCATGCTGGCGGGCGACATCGCGAAAGTGGCGCGCGCGGCGATGGAGCGCGGCGAATCCGGCCTGGAACAATACGATGTCCAATTGTTCCGGCCCGTTCAGCCCATGCTTGCGCAGTCAGCCGACGATATTCCGGAGGCGCTGGCCTGCGTCGGCGAAGCCGCGCTGGAATACAAGCTAGATGGCGCGCGCGTGCAGGTCCACAAATCGGGCGACGAAGTCCGCGTCTACTCGCGCAGCCTCAAGGACGTCACCCCGGCCGTGCCGGAGCTCGTCACGGTAGCCCGCGCGCTTCCGGCCCGGGACCTGATCCTGGACGGCGAAGCCATTAGCCTGCAGCCGGATGGCCGGCCGCAGCCGTTCCAAATCACCATGCGGCGCTTTGGGCGCAAGCTGGATGTGGAACGCACGCGCCAGGAGTTGCCGATCGCGCCGTTTTGGTTCGACTTGCTGTATCTCGACGGCGGCCCGCTGCTTGATGAGCCGCAAGCCCGGCGCTTCGCCGCGCTATCCGGACTTTCGCGGGAAAATTTGATCCCGTCCCTGGTCACCGGCGACGCCCGGCACGCGGCTGAATTTCTGGAGCAGGCGATCGGGCGCGGGCACGAGGGCATCATGGCCAAATCCGTCGACGCGAAATACGCGGCCGGCTCGCGCGGGGCGAGTTGGGTTAAGGTGAAGCGCGCCCGCACGCTGGACTTGGTCATTCTGGCGGCTGAGTGGGGCAACGGGCGGCGCAAAGGCTGGCTCAGCAATCTGCACCTGGGCGCACGCGACACGCAAAAGGGCGGGTTCGCCATGCTAGGCAAAACCTTCAAGGGACTCACCGATGAGATGCTGGCCTGGCAGACCGGGCATCTGCTAGGCCTCGAAATCGGCCGCGACAGTTACACGGTGTACGTGAAGCCGGAGCTCGTGGTGGAGATCGCGTTTAACGAGATTCAGATCAGCCCGCGCTATGCGAGCGGCCTGGCGTTGCGCTTCGCCCGCGTTAAGCGCTACCGGACGGATAAAACCGCGGCGGAAGCCGATACCTTTGAGACCGTGCAGCGTCTCGCGGGTTTATCGGCTTAGCGCGCGGGTCGGCCCACAGGGTGCCCCTCCGAGGGCTAGCGGCACCCCGGGGCCTATCGGGAATGGATCGCCATCGTCGCGCTACCGGTGCTCGATCCGGGCATGGCCACGGTGATCGGAACCGAGTCGCCTTCGGTGACGCCCGT
>JASIGB010000795.1:0-5343 GCA_030045355.1 Bryobacteraceae bacterium | reverse complement strand
TTTTCACGCCGCCGATTTTCACTATCTGCCGACGCGCTGCAAGTTCGTCGCGCTGATGCCGCAATGGGATTTTCTGAACTTTCTTTCCGAGCGCGCCCGGCGTTTTCCGGCATTTCAGCTCCGGATGCAGTATGAAGGCGTGGGCCTGGTGCGCGACGGCCAGAGAATCGTGGGAGTGGAGGCGCGATCGCCCGAGGGCGAGGTGAGGATTGAAGCGGATCTTGTCGTTGCCTGCGATGGACGCCATTCCACTATGCGCCGGGCGGCAGGGCTTGAGGTCGAAGAGTTCGGCGTGCCGATCGATGTTCTGTGGTTCCGAATTTCGCGCCACGCGCAGGATCCCGACCAGGTGCTCGGAACGGTGAACTACGGAAAGGCGCTAATCCTGATCAATCGCGGCGATTATTTCCAAGCGGGGCTGATCATTCGCAAGGGCTCGCTCGATGAGATCAAATCCGCGGGACTGGATGCGTTTCGCGATGGAGTCGTGCGCATCGCGCCGTATCTCGCCGGTAGGGCCGACGAAATCGAGAGCTGGGATCAGATCAAGCTGCTGACCGTGCAGATCAATCGCTTGCGACGCTGGCATCTTCCCGGACTGCTGTGCATCGGCGACGCAGCGCACGCCATGTCGCCGGCGGGCGGCGTGGGAATCAATCTCGCAATTCAGGACGCCGTGGCCAGCGCGAATTTACTCGCCGAGCCGCTACGCGATGGCGAGCTGAACGAAGAGTTGCTCGCGCGAGTCCAGCGCCGGCGGGAATTTCCCACACGCGCCACGCAGAAATTGCAGGTGCTGGCGCACCAGCAGTTCGACCGGGTATTTCACACCAGCGGGCCGCTGCAGGCCCCGTGGCAATTGAAGTTGATCGAGCACGTGCCCGGACGCAAGTACGTCATGGGCTACGTAGTGGGCGTGGGAGTGCGGCCGGAACACGTGGCCGGCGCGGAAACGGCGTACGAAGGCTCGCCGATCCGTCAGGCCGCGGTCGCCGCCGGAGCGCTGCTGGGCGCGTTGGCGGTGGCGTGGAAAGTGCTGCGCCGTTAGATATTCGCCTTCGGATATTTCTTCCGCATCCACTGGACGAATTTTTCCGGCGCGGCCATGGTGGATAAGCGGCCTTGGCGGACCAGCGCCCAATCGTCGAACAGCTTGGACTCCTTGATTTCCGCCAGCGTCACCGGAGGGTCGATGCGGCCCAGGTATTCGAAATCGGCCACGGCGGATTTGGGATTCTTAGGATCGGGCCGCCCATCCGACAGCACTTTCGCCAGTCCGACCACGGCCGACAGGCCGCCGCTATGATAAATGAAGACCTTGTCGCCGGGCTTCATTTCGCGAATGGCGCGCACGGCTTGGGGATTCGTGACGCCGTCCCAGACGGTTTTTTTGTCCTTCTCCAACTGATCGATGGAGTAAGTTTCCGGGTCGGTCTTCGCTAGAAAATAAGCCATGCCAGAAAGTATGCCATGGAATCTTATTGCTTTTTACTTTATCCCGTATTCATCTTGTGTGGCGGGCCTGTGCGAGGGACGCCCGCTGTAGCCCTGGCGGCACAGTGGTTGGTGCGGCTAAACATCAGCTAAAATGAGACGTTCGATTTGCGGCCTCCGAGGGCCGCTCAATTGCAGGCCTCGCCTGCCGGGGAAGCTGGTTGGATACTCGTATCGTCCGGGGATCAGCCGAAGAGTGTGAAGGAAAGCAGGAGCGTGGAAAGGAACTTGTGTTGAGGATGTTTTCAAGCCGTGGCCGCCTGCCCGCCCCTGCGCTTTGGTCCGCCGTGTTGCTGTTCGGGATCGGCGCCCCATACGCCGCGGCGCAACAGCAACAACAACAGCAGCAACCGCAGCCCAAACCGCCGAATCCCTTCGAGCAGGTGCCGACGGCGCCCAGCGAGACGCCGAAACCCCAGCCTCCTGCAGCGGCGCAGCAGCCGTCCCGCGCTACTCAGCCCGGGCAGCCGCCGCAGAACATCATCGAAGCCATCGAGTTCCGTGGCGCGCGCCGCGTCCGCCAGGACACCCTGCAAGCCATGATCTTCAGCAAAAAGGGCGACGTGTTCAGCGAGCAGGACCTGCACCGCGATTTCGTCCGGCTGTGGAACAGCGGCCGTTTCGACGACATCCGCATCGAACGCGAGACGGGCAAGGAAGGCTGGATCATCCGTTTCGTGCTGGTGGAACGGCCGGTGGTGCGCACCATCCAGTACGTGGGAAATAAGTCCGTCAGCGTGTCCGATATTTTGGATGCCTTCAAGGACAAAAAGGTGGGGCTGGTGGTGGAGTCGCAGTACGACCCTAACAAAGTCCAGCGCGCCAAGAACGTGATCATCGAGATGCTGGCCGAGCACGGTCATCTCTCGGCCACCGTGGATCCGCAAATCCGCCGCGTTCCTCCGTCATCGCTCGAAATCACGTTCAAGATCAACGAAGGGCCCAAGGTGAAAGTGGGCAACATCGACATCACCGGAAACAACGTGTTCAGCGATAAAAAGGTGATTGGGGCGATGAAGAACCTGCACCCCTTCGGCATTCCGCATTCGATCCTGTTCGAGAACCTGTTCGCCAAAACTTACGATCCGAGCAAGCTGGACGAAGACAAAAGCCGCATCCAGGACTTCTATCAGCAGCACGGTTATTTCACCGCGCACGTCACCGATTCCATGGTCACGATGCGCAAAACCGGCGGCCAAGGCATCCACATTCCGCTGTTCCATCCCAACCGACCGGGGACCGCGGCCGATGTCACGGTGGCGGTGGAAGAAGGCAAGCTGTACCGGCTGAACAGCATCACGTTCAGCGGCGTGAAATTCTTCCGCACGCCGGAAGCCTTGATGACGCCGCTGTTCGGGATGTCCAAAGGCGACGTATTCTCCACCGCCAAGCTCCGCAAGGGCCTGGAGAACATGCGGAAGCTGTATGGCGATTTCGGATTCATCGATTTCGTCGCGGAGCCATCTTTCGATCCGCAGCCGGACGGGAAAATGGACATGTCGCTTTCCGTGGATGAGGGGCACCAGTTCTTCGTGCGGCGCATCGATTTCGTCGGCAACACCACCACGCGCGACAAAGTGATCCGGCGGCAGTTGCTCATCGACGAAGGCCAGATCTTCAACAACCGGCTGTGGGAGCTCAGCATTTTGAGGCTAAACCAGCTCGGCTATTTCGAGCCGCTGAAGGCCGAGGACGCCGCCGACATCAAGCGCGATACGAAGACCAATACGGTGGACATCACGCTCAAAGTGAAGGAGCGCGGGAAGAACTCCATCCAATTGAACGGCGGCGTGTCGGCGATCGCGGGGAGTTTCGTCGGTGCGTCGTACTCCACGAATAATTTTCTGGGATTGGGCGAAACGCTGGGCCTGAGCTCGCAACTCGGCACCACCATGCAATCGGTCCAGTTCTCCTTCACCGAGCCCTACTTTCTGGACAAGGCCTTGCAGACCGGTTTCACGCTGTACATCCAGCGCTATGACTACAATATGGCGCGCGAGGCCTCGATTCTGGAAGGCGTCAATCTGAATTCCTATTACAGCGCTCTCGGCACGCAGAACCTGCTGAACTATGTCCAAAACGGTTACGGCGGGACTATCTTCGTTGCCTATCCGCTCAAGCGCACCTTCGCGCGCGTCGGTTTGACGTACGGCTACAACATCTCCCACGTCAAGCCGATCACCACCGCGGCCACGAATTATTTCGATTACATCGATTTTGAAGGCGTCGGCGGGCCCAATACGTTGAGCGGTATTCGCACCAGCACCATCACGCCGTCGTATACATACAACAGCATCAACAATCCGATCAATCCCACCGCCGGCCGCGAATTGTTCTTTTCGTTCGGATTCTCCGGCACCGAGCTCGGCGGCAATGTGAATACCCTGCAGCCCACCTTCGACGCCAAATATTTCCATGCCGGACTGAAGAAGGGTCATGTGATCGGAATGCACCTCTCGGCGCGCATGATCATCGGCTACGGAGGCCGAACGGCGCCCCCATTCTCGCGCTTCTTCATGGGAGGCGAGAACGACGTGCGCGGCTTCTATGACTGGACCATCAGTCCGATCGTTTATCTTCCCAGCGACGTGGCCTCCGTGGACGTCTATAATAGCGACGGAACTGTGCGCACCATCAAGGGTTCACCCGTGACCATGCCGGTGCCGTCCTACCAAGTCACGTTCCCCGGCGGCGACACGGACGTCGTCGGAAACTTCGAATACCGGATCCCGATCGTGGGGCCGGTGACGCTGGCCCTTTTCGCCGACGCCGGCATGGACCGGCTGCTGTTCCCCTATCAGCTCCATCTGAATTCCGAGCGAACGCAGGAGTTAAACGAAGAATTTCCGGAGGCGGGTTTCTCGGGATATGCGTACATCCAGCCCGGATCGCAGATGATCCGCACGTCCACGGGACTGGAAATCCAAGTTTTGATGCCGGTGGTGAACGCGCCGTTCCGGGTCTATTGGGCTTATAACCCGACCCGTTTTGAGGGGACGCTGACAGCGCCCATCGTGGCCGACAAATCGTATTTTCCCAATACGGCGACCTACAACAACGCGATCACGGCCATTGGAGCCGTGCTGCCGTATAGCGCTGAACGCTCGTCGATGTTCCGATTCACGGTGGGTCGAACGTTTTGAGGAGCCTAGCGTGCCGCCGGCGGCCGCCCGGCGCGATCCTGTGGTGAACCCCGCCGGGATGGGATAGAGTAAAATGACTTTCGAGATTAGGAGTCTCATTGTGAAAAGCAGAGTATTTTTGTGGCCGGCCTTGGCGTTGGCGTGCATTTCGACCGCCAGCGCGCAGCAGGGCAAATTCGCGGTCATCAACATTCAAGGGGCGATCGTCAGCACCAAAGACGGCCAGAAGGCGGCGTCGGAATTGCAAGCCCAGACCGCGCCCAAGAAGCGGGAACTGGAGCAAAAGCAGAACGACATCAACACGCTGCAGGACCAGCTCAATAAGGGCTCCAACACCTTGAGCGATGCCCGCAAGAACGAGCTCTACAAGACCATCGAGGATAAGAAAAAGAACCTCCAGCGCGACGTGGAAGATGCGCAGTCGGACCTGGAAGCCGCCCAGAACAAGGTCCTCCAGCAGCTCGGCCAGAAGATGCTGGCGGTGATCGAGAAGTATGCGCGCGATAACGGGATCACAATGGTGGTGGACGTAAGCAACCCGCAGACACCGGTGCTTTACGCCTCGCCCAGCATCGACATCACTAAAGAGATCATCGACCTCTACGACAAGAACACGGCGGGGGCCAGCGCACCGGCGCCAGCGCCCGCTGCCCCCAAAGCGCCTGCGACAACCACCCCCAAGCCGGCGGCCAAGCCCGCTGGGCAA
>JASIGB010000794.1:0-5029 GCA_030045355.1 Bryobacteraceae bacterium | reverse complement strand
GCGCCAAGCGGCTTTCCGACGAATTCGAACTTTGGTCGAAACCTGGGGAGGGCACCAGAGTCTCCATTTTGAGGTGGAAGTGATTGTCGACCGCGGTTAGCATCGCCATAGAGGAATCCAGCAAAACCGCGGAAGCGAGGCGCACGGCGCGCGAAATGGCGTTGCACTTTGGCCTGGACGAACCGGGCGCCGAGCACGTCGCCATTGTCGCCACCGAGGCCTGCACCAATCTGCTCAAACACGCGGGCGGGGGCCGAATCCTTTTGCAAAGCTCGACCGAGGAATCGAGCGGCATTCCCCTGCTCGAGCTCCTCGCGGTGGACCAGGGCCCTGGCATGAGCAACCTGGAACAGTGCTTGCGGGACGGCTACAGTACGGCCTCCAGCCCGGGGCACGGGCTCGGCGCAATCCAGCGCATGTCGAAACAGTCCGACATCTATACGCTGCCCGGGAAGGGCACGGCCGTGCTGGCGCGCTGGTGGTCCCGGCAGAAAGGGTCGGCGCCCGTCCCTTCCATTCACTTAGGCGCCGTGAACGTGGCTAAGCCGGGGGAAGAGGTGTCGGGCGACGCCTGGGGCGCGGCATGGAACGATCGCGACCTCACCGTTCTGGTGGCCGATGGCCTCGGTCATGGGCTGGAAGCCCGTCTGGCCTCGCTTGAAGCCGTCCGGCAGCTCCAGGAAAATCCGGAACTGGAGCCCAAGCCGCTGCTCACCAGGATCCACCAGGCGCTGCGCAGTACCCGAGGCGCCGCCGTTGCCATCGCCCGCATCGACACGGTCCGCGGCGGTTTGATTTTCGCCGGAGTCGGAAATATTTCCGGGCGTGTGTACACGGGCTCCGAAGGCCGGCACAGCCTGGTTTCGCTCAACGGGACGGCGGGTCATCAGTGCGAGCGAATCCAGGAGTTCAGCTATCCGTGGCCCGAGGGCGGCCTGCTGGTGCTGCATTCCGACGGCCTGGCCACGAGCACTTCCCTCGATTCCTATCCTGGACTAGCGGCGCGCGATCCAGTTCTGATCGCCGGCGTCCTCTATCGCGACTTTTGCCGCGGCCGCGATGACGCTACAGTTGTAGTTGCCAAAGCAGCCTGAATGTCCGGAACCATTCTCACCCTTGCGATTGCCCAGGAGCGCGACACCGTAGCGGCGCGCCAACGCGCCCGCCAAATCGCGCGCCTGCTGGGCTTCGACGCCCAGGATCAGACCCGGATCGCTACCGCCGTTTCCGAGATCGCGCGCAACGCCTTCAATTACGCCGGCGCCGGGCGCGTGGAATACGCGATTGAAGGCCGAACCGCGCCGCAACTGTTCATCGTGAAGGTGAAGGATTCCGGCCCCGGCGTGCGCGACCTGGCGAGCATCCTGGAGGGCCGCTACCAATCCCGCACCGGGATGGGTTTGGGCATTATCGGCGCGCGCCGCTTGATGGACCAGTTCGAGATCGAGTCGGCGCCCGGCCAGGGAACCACGGTATGGCTGAAGAAGCTCCTGCCGGGACGCGGCCGTGTCTGGAAGACGCCCGATATCGCGGGATTGGCCGGCTCCCTCGCCGGTGAACGGTCCGAGGACGCCTACCAGGAGCTCCAGCATCAGAATCAGGAATTGCTGCAGGCGCTCGAGGAGATCCGCAGCCGACAAGTCGAATTGACGCGGCTCAACCGCGAACTCGAAGATACCAATCGCGGCGTCGTGGCTCTGTACGCGGAACTGGACGAAAAGGCCGATCACCTCCGCCGCGCCGACGAATTAAAATCGCGCTTCCTATCCAACATGAGCCACGAATTCCGCTCGCCCTTGAATTCGATTCTGGCGTTGAGCGGTTTGCTGCTGGACCGCACCGACGGCGAGCTGACGGCCGAGCAGGAACAGCAGACCCAGTATATTCGCAGAGCCGCGCGCGACCTGCTGGACTTGGTGAATGATCTTCTGGATCTGGCCAAGGTAGAGGCCGGCAAAGTGGAAGCTAAGCCTCTGGATTTTCGTGTGGCGGACCTGTTCGCGGCCTTGCGCGGCATGCTGCGGCCCATGCTGCTCAATCAGGCCGTCGATCTGGTGTTCGAAAACGTCGACGATATTCCTCCGATGTTTTCCGATGAAGGCAAGATTTCGCAAATCCTACGCAACTTCATCTCGAATGCCCTGAAGTTCACCGAGCGCGGCGAAGTCCGGGTCTCGGCGTGCGTGGCCGAGAGCGGCCGCGTGATATTTTCGGTCTCTGACACGGGCATCGGAATCGCGCGGGAAGACCAGACCCGTATCTTTCAAGATTTCGTCCAGCTCGATAATCCCATCCAAAGGCGAGTGAAAGGAACCGGGCTGGGACTCCCGCTTTCCAAGAAGCTGGCTACCTTGCTCAACGGCGAAATACTCGTCGAGAGCCGGCCGAACGTGGGTTCTATCTTTACTCTGGATCTTCCGCTCCGGTATGAGGAGGAACTCCCCGTCGCATTGCCGCCGCCGGTGCTGGCCCTCGCGGAAACCGCTAGTGACCGCCTCCCGGTCCTGGTGCTCGAGGACGAAATCGAAATGATGATGATGTACCGGGGCTATTTGAAAAGCTCGCCGTATCATCTCCTTCCGGCCTCTACGATCCGCGAAGCGCGTGAAGCGCTGGAAACCTATTCGCCTCGGGCCGTGATTCTGGACGTGCTGTTGCGCTCGGAAGATTCTTGGCGGCTGCTGGCCGACATCAAGCAAAATTCACGCACGCGCCACCTCCCGGTTCTAATCGCGAGCACGGTGGAAGATCAGGCCAAGGCCTTCCACTTGGGCGCCGATGCGTACCTGGTGAAGCCGCTCGAACGCGCTACGTTGCTCGAAAAGCTCGCTGAGCTGACGGAGGCCAAGAGCATTCTCATCATCGACGACGACGAGCGCCACCGCTACCTGCTCCGGCAGCAGTTCCGGGAATCGGCGGTCGTCATCCGGGAAGCCTCCGATGGCGCGGAGGGAATTCGCGAAGCCGCCCAAGTAAGGCCGAACGCGATCATCCTGGATCTGACGATGCCCGGAATGAGCGGCTTTGAGGTGTTGGAGGCTCTGCAATCCGTCCCTGCCACCAAGGACATTCCGGTGGTAGTCTGCACCTCCCGAATCCTGTCCGACCAGGAACGGGTAGAATTAGAGGCAAAGACGGCCGCGATCTTGAGCAAGGAAGGGTACGGAGAAGGGCAGATTGCCGCGGCAATTCGCCGAGCCTTACGTCCCCGTGACCTGCCGGCGGTTATTTAGGAGCATCTCCATGGATTCGCAACCAGCCTCGATTCTCAATGTCGACGACTATGCGCCCGGCCTCTATGCCCGCAGCAAAATTTTAAGACAAGCCGGTTTCGACGTCCTCGAGGCGAGCACCGGCGGCCAAACCCTAAAGCTGGCGTCCGAGCACCGGCCGGCCGTCGTGCTGTTGGACGTCAACCTGCCGGACATGCATGGATTCGAAGTTTGCCGGCGCATCCGAACCGATCCGGCGCTCGCCACCACCACCATCTTGCACATCTCTGCATCCAGCGTTCAGCAAGAGAGCATGGTGCGGGGTTTGAACACCGGCGCCGATGGCTACTTGGTGGAGCCGCTGGACCCGGCCGTGCTGATCGCCACCATTAAAGCGTACTTGCGGGTGCGCCAGGCTGAGATCTCGCTGCGCCGCTCCAACGACGAGCTGGAGCGATTCGCCTATCGCGTGACGCATGAGTTAAACGAACCCTTGCGAACCATTACCATGCACGCCAAGCTCCTGGAACAGCGGCTTACCGGAACGCTGGATCCCGACGAGGCGAGATCGTTTCAGTTCGTACAAGAGGGCGTACAACGCATGCGCGCGTTCATCGATGACCTGCTGCGCTACTCCCAATCCACGCACGCCGGCAGCGACGTTAGACCGCTGGACCTGGAGACGCTCTTAAGCGGCGCGCTGAGTTCGCTGAGCGCCTCGATTGAGGAGAGCGGCGCGAAGATCACACACGATCCGCTCCCGGTGCTGGTGACCGACTCGCGAATGGAAAATGTCCTCCAGAATCTAATCAGCAACGCCATCAAATATGCCCGCAAAGACGTGCCTCCCCAGATTCACGTCTCTGCCCGCGCCGAAGGCGACCGCTGGATAATTTCCGTTCGCGACAACGGGATCGGCATCCAGCCTCAGTATCAGAAATCGATATTCCAGGTCTTCCATCGTTTGCATGGTAAGGATGTGCCGGGTACCGGCATCGGCCTGTCCCTGGCGCAGAAGATCGTGGAAATCAACGCCGGAAGCATATGGCTGGAATCCACCCCGGGCGAGGGGTCCACTTTTTATTTCACCATTCCTCAAGCCGGCGGAAACGCCGCCAATCAGGCCGCCAACTGACTGCCCCAGCCATGCTCCTGCGCTAACGGCTGGCGCTGGCGCTGATTTTGGAATCCACGGACTGCGCCAGTCTGATCTCGCACCATGGCGTTCATATACGCACGGTCGAAAGCCGCACCGGACATTCCCGGGAGCTTGTTGTAAAGCGCCTGGCCTTGGCGTTCATGGAAGCCGGGAGCGTCACGCCGTCGCCGGCTTCCCAGGATAAGACGGCGGGTGGCGCGACCTGTTACCGAGCAAAGTTACAGCGCGAGCCGATAGTATCGCCGGCCGCACGAACGGCAGCGAAAGGGGTGCAACCGGAACAGCGCCAGAAACAGATCCAACCGGCTTTTGCGCCGCGAGGGTTGGGAGCATTTCCAATGGCATTTGCGGCACACCACATTCTCCGCGCCTTTCGGCCAGGGCGTGTCGAGCCTGCGCGTAAGATTTTTCAACGCCAGAATGCCATCATGCTTCAATTTGGATACGGCGTTGGCGACACGTTGCTCGTGGCGCGAAATCGACCCTGCTGTCATAAGGTTATGCCGGTCCGCGACGCAAAGCATCCAGCGAAAGGGGCTTAAGAGACTCGACTCATTGCAAACTCCTTTCGTTTCACCCTCTGTCTCTACTTGGTACTAGCGCGGCCCCCCGTACGCGTACCACCTCCCGCGGCCTTTTTTCGTGTAACGGCAGTCAC
>JASIGB010000793.1:0-4024 GCA_030045355.1 Bryobacteraceae bacterium | reverse complement strand
GGTTGGGCTCCAGGTGAAACAGAATTCCGTCGCCAATGACGTGGCCGTCGTAACTGCACGGCGCCAGTTGCTTGGCCCGGTCCACCGGGAATTTCGCGAAACTATTGAATCCGAGATACGACGCTAGCTTCACCGCATCGGGGCCTTCCATGTACACATTCGCCATGTGGTGGGACTGGTCGAACAAGACGCAGCTTTCGCGCCAGGCGCGTTGCTCGTCCCGCCAGTTAGAATATTCCGACGGCACCACCGGATACACATAGGCGCCGATCTGCGAATTGCGCAACATGTCGACGGGGCTTTTCGTCTTCAGTAAGTCTTCGAGGCTTTGGCTCACAGCTTCAGGATCCCTTTCTAGTTAGTAAACCCGGTTGCGTCGCACCACTAACGCAAACGGCCAGTCTATCACATGCACTCGACGCTGATCCATAGACTTTCAAGGGCTAAGAGAGACGTTCGAGGGCTAAGGCTTCGTTCGATATAATGGCCGCTGCTCATGAAAATTGATCTTTTCAATCACTTTTTTCCGCCGCGTTATGCACGCGACGTCATTGAAGCAGGCCTCGCCGGCAAGGACATGGGAAAGCGCGTGCGCAACGTCGCCACCATCGCCGATCTCGACGCGCGCTTTCGCGTCATGGACGAATTCGGCGAGTACTGCCAGTTCCTGAGCCTGCCGGCCCCGCCCATGGAGGTGATGGCGCCGCCGGACAAATCGCCCGAATTGGCGCGCGTCGCCAACGACGGCCTGGCCGAGCTGGTTCGGAAGTACCCGGACCGTTTCGTCGGATTCGCCGCCGCGCTGCCGCTGAACAACGTCGACGCTTCGCTCGCAGAGATCGAGCGCAGCGCCCAGCAGCTCGGCGCGCGGGCATTCCAGATTTATACCAACGTCGCGGGCCAGCCGCTCGACCTTCCCGAGTTCGCGCCGCTGTTTGACGAAGCCGCCCGCCGCGATCTCATGATCCTGATGCACCCGGCGCGCGGCGCCGATTTCCCCGACTACAAAACCGAGCCCAGATCGAAATACGAAATCTGGTGGACCTTCGGCTGGCCGTATGAAACCAGCGTGGCCATGTCGCGCCTGGTGTTCTCAGGTGTTTTCGACCGCCATCCGCATCTCAAGATCGTCACGCATCACATGGGTGGCATGATCCCGTATTTCGAAGGCCGCGTGGGCTATGGCTGGGATGTGCTGGGCTCGCGCACCTCCGACGAAGACTATGTGTCACTGCGGAAATCCATGCAGAAGCGGCCGGTCGATTATTTCCGCAATTTCTACGCCGACACGGCACTGTTCGGCGGCCAGGCGGCCACGCGCTGCGGCCTGGATTTCTTCGGCGTCGAGCATTGCGTGTTCGCCTCCGACGTGCCGTTCGAGCCCGCGCCCGGCCTCTACATTCGCGAAACCATCCGCTGCATCGAAGGCCTGGACATCAGCGCCGCGGATAAACAGAAAATCTACGAGGGAAACGCGCGCCGTCTCCTGAAGCTGAACGAACGGGCCTCCGGAGCCCAAAGCTAAAAGCCAATAGCCAGCAGCTACTTCGCTTTCTTCTGCTTCTGTTGGCCGACGCGAACCTTGAAGTGCTGTTGCTTGGCTTCCTGAAAAGCCTTATGATCGTGACGCGCCACAGCGTCCTTCAGGTAGGCATCCACATCGGCGTCCTTGGGAAGAACCGCCATCACGGTGAAGCTCTCGTTGCAGGACGGGCAAAAAGGGCGGAAACGTTTCACGTTGGGGATTGCCATACGGTTTCAGTTTATCACGCCTCCGGAACAACGCCAGAGTGGAACATATTCGCTTGCGCATGCCGATTGCCCGTCCAATAAATCCGCGACCGGCCTGTAACCTTTTGGCTCGAACCGCGTCCTTCACCCTTGCTCACATCGATTCAAAGTGATAAAACTCCAACCGAATGAAGCACGAAGGGGAACTCCGCAGGCACCAGCGGGCAGAAGTTTCGTCGCCCGCCCGCATCGTCTGGCAAGACCGTGGCGGGACGGACCGTTTCATGAACGGCCGGGCCATGAACGTTTCCGCCGCGGGAATGCGCGTCGAGGTGGCCGACCCGATTGACAAGCAAACCTACGTGACCGTCCAGTGTGCCGCACTCGGCCTGCACGGCAGAGCGTCGGTCCGCAGTTGCACGCGCAAGGGCATGAAGTACATTCTCGGCCTGGAATTCAGCGCCGGGCTCAAATGGAAGCCGCCCAGCGGCTCCTGATCTCCGCTGGATCGACCTTGTAGCTGTCCTTGCTAATCGAAACTTGCGATTCAGTCAATCCAGGAATTCGATTGCGATCCGTTCTCACCTGCGTTAACAATAGACCTTATGCCCAACCGAGTCGTGTGGGCGGTATTACTGGCGCCTGCGTTGGCGCTCGCCCAGTCCGCCCCTTCCTCCATCGATTCCCGCATCGCTAATCTCGAAGCCGCTGTAAAATCCGCCCAAAGCGCCGGTGACAACGCCTGGATGCTGGTGAGCGCGGCGCTGGTCCTGATGATGACCGGCCCCGGCCTGGCGCTGTTCTACGGCGGGCTGGTGCGCCGCAAAAATGTGCTCGGCACCATGATGCACAGCTTCATCCTGATGGCCGTAGTGACGGTGATCTGGGCCATCGTGGGCTACAGCCTGGCGTTCAGCGAAGGAGTCCCATTCATCGGCGACCTCCACTATTTGTTTCTGAACGGCGTGGGTGCCGCGCCCAATCCCGATTACGCCGCCACCATCCCGCAGCAGACCTACATGATCTACCAGCTCATGTTCGCCATCATCACACCCGCTCTGATCTCGGGAGCCTTCGCCGAGCGCATGAAATTCAGCGCCATGCTCCTGTTCACCGTGCTGTGGATGTTCGTCGTCTATTTTCCGCTGGCCCACATGGTGTGGGGCAAAGGCGGATTCCTCAACGCGGCTCTTGGCGGCAAGGTGCCGTGCTTCGACTTTGCGGGCGGCACCGTGGTCCACATCAGCTCCGGGGTCTCGGCCTTAATGTGCGCGCTCTACCTGGGCAAGCGCAAAGGCTATTTGGCCGAGCCCATGAAGCCGCACAATCTGGTGATCAGCGTCATCGGCGCCTGCCTGCTGTGGGTGGGATGGTTCGGATTCAACGCCGGCAGCGCGCTGGCTGCCTCCCCGCTCGCCACTAGCGCGTTCGTGGCCACGCACTTCGCCACTGCCGCCGCCGCGCTCGGATGGCTGTTCGTCGAGTGGGTGCACAACGGCAAGCCCAGTATGCTGGGCGGGATCTCCGGCGCCGTCGCCGGACTGGTGGCTATCACGCCCGCTTCGGGGTTCGTGAAGCCCTTCCCCGCGCTGCTGATCGGCTTCCTGGCCGGGATGATCTGCTTCTTCATGGTCACTGTGGTCAAATCCAAATTCGGGTATGACGACACACTGGATGCATTCGGAGTGCACGGCGCCGGAGGCACGGTGGGTGCGCTGCTCACCGGAGTTTTCGCCACCATGGCGGTCAACGACACGTTCAAGGACGCCGCCGGTAAGACGCTTCCCTTGGGGTGGGTCGACGGCCAGCCCGGCCAGGTGCTGAATCAGTTCATCGGCGTCGTGATCTCCTGGAGTCTCGCGGCCGTGGGAACGCTGGTGATTCTCAAGATTTGCGACATGCTGATCGGCGTGCGCGTCTCGCCCGACCAGGAACTGGAAGGCCTGGACGTCAGCATGCATGGCGAAGAAGGATATAATCTCGAAGCGTGAAGACCACGCATTAGGATCCCGGCCGATATGAAAAAAATAGAAGCGATTATCCAGCCCCACAAGCTCGAAGACGTCAAAGAAGCGCTCAAGGGCATCGGCATCGACGGCATGACTATCTCGGAGGTCCGCGGCCACGGCCGCCAGAAAGGCCACAAAGAAGTCTACCGGGGCATGGAATACCAGGTGGACCTGCTACCCAAGGTGAAACTGGAAATGGTGGTCACCGACGAACGCTCCCAGGAAGTCGTCCAGACCGTGGTTTCCAGCGCCCGCACCGGCAAAATCGGCGACGGCAAAGTGTT
>JASIGB010000076.1:0-4313 GCA_030045355.1 Bryobacteraceae bacterium | reverse complement strand
TCGCAATGATCATCCTCGGCTTGGGCGGCCTCAACAAGGATGCGGCTTGTGCCGCGTTAAACGATGGCGAGCTGGTCGCGGCGGTGGAAGAGCGCAAAGTCGCTCGTCAACTGAGGAGGGATTCGCTGCCGCAAGCCGCCATTGCCGCGGCGCTGGACGTGGCACGCATCAGCTCGGCCGATATTCACTGCGTGGCGTTAGTCCGGCCGTTTCCCAAGGAAATCCACCTCACGGTGCGCTCCGAGTTCCCTCACGCGCAAGTGGTGATGGTGGAGCATCACGCCGCGCACGCCGCTTCGGCGTTCTATCCGTCGCCCTTTGACGACGCCACGGTCTTGACGCTCGATCGTGAGGGCGATTTTCGTTCCGGAGCGCGCTGGCAGGCCGCGGGCAATCAACTGCACCTGGAAAAGGATCTCTACTATCCCGATTCGCTCGGCGATCTCTATAGCCGTGTGACGGAGCTTCTCGGATTCAGCGCCGGCGCCGACGAGCACAAGGTCCAGTGGCTCTCGACTTCCGATCCGGGCGAACAGTTTCTACCGTTATTTGAAGAGATTCTGGGCTCGAGCGATTGGCCGTGCATCAATCGCAGCTTCTTCGATGCCGACCGCCTGAGCCAGGGCGGCTTCAGCGAGAAATTCTACGCGCGCCTGGGAATTGAGGACGGCGCCGATATACCCGAGACCTTGCGTGCGCCTGTCGCCGCCGGTCTGCAGCGCGCGATCGAGAGCGCCGTGCTGCGCATGGCAGGCCCCGGTGAAAATCTGTGCGTCGCGGGCGGCCTGGCGATGAACGCGCTGGTCATCAGTGCACTGGAAGCGTCGAAACACGTGTTCGTGCAGCCCGCCGCGGGCAACGCTGGAACGGCCCTCGGCGCAGTGTTCTACGCCTGGAACAACGTCTTTGGACAGAAGAAGCGCGCTCCCCTCAACGATCTTTGCCTCGGCCCCGGCTATTCCGCCGAGGAAGTCAAGCAGGTGCTGGAAAATTGCAAACTGCGCTTCCATTACCTGATGACCACCGGCGAACTGCTGGACCGCGCCGTCCGCGATCTGAACGGCGAAAAAATCATCGCCTGGATGCAGGGCCGCATGGAGTTCGGCCCACGCGCGCTCGGCAATCGCAGTATTCTCGCCTCGCCGCTGAATCCGTACTCCACCGAGAATCTCAATATCTACATCAAGCACCGCGAATCCTTCCGCAAATTCGCCGCCTCGGTGCCCGAAGAGCTGGCTTCGGAATATTTCGAAGCCGGTCCGAACGCGCGCTATTTGGCAACCGTGGGACGCGTCCGCCCGCCTTACCGCAAGACCTTTGAAGCGGCCACACTCGGGAACGACGCGGTGCGCGTTCATCTCGTAAAACAAGAAGACAATCCGCTGTTTCACAAGCTCCTGCTCGCCGCGGGCCAGGCCACGGGCCTTCCCGTGCTCTATAACACCAGCTTCAACCTGTTCGGCGATCCTCTGGTGTGCACGCCGCGCGATGCCGTGCGTAGCTTTTATTCCTCGGGAATTGATGCGCTGTACGTCGGGAATTTTGTACTCGACAAGTAAGCTAGGCGGAGCATCCACGACTTCCTGCTGCGGCGCCGGGCCCGTAATCTGCTCGCGAATTGCGTCTCGTCGGGCGTCCACTTCAGCGTAAAATCGAACTTTCCTTTTAAGGCCGGTCTAATCAACCACGGGCCTATCCAGCAGCGTGCCCTGCGACAGTTCGAATTTCTGCCGAATTACGGGCGGCGACGAAACGCGATTGACGTGGGAATCGTTTCCATCCATAGCTCGCGCTCGCGCGGTTTCGTCGCGAGCGTGATAGAGTTTGTCTCCAGAAGGAGTACATTGCACATGCACCAAGGTCTTTCCCTCGGTTTCATCACCATCGCAGCGGCCGTCGCCGTGGCTCTTCCCGCGGCGGCGCAGGCGCCCCCGGCCGGGCCGTTCATGGTCCATCAACTCAAGCCGAATGTCTACTGGGTGGAAGGCGGCGGAGGAAATAGCGGCGTCATCATCGGCGACAAGGGCGTCATCGTCGTGGATGCGAAGACGACGCCCGAAGGCGGAAAAGAACTGCTGGAGGACATCGCCAAAATCACACCCAAACCGGTGACTGCCGTGATCCTCACCCACAGCGACGGCGACCACGTGAACGGCCTCGCTTCATTTCCCACGGGCATCACGATCATTGCACACGAGAACAACAAGAAAGAGCAGGAGGAGGCTCTCGCCAAAGGTGGACGCGGCGCTCCGCCCGCCGATCATCTGCCCACCCAGGTAGTGGCCAAGAACAAAGAGAACCTCAAGATCGACGGCGTAAAATTTGAGTTGCTGCACTGGGCGCCTGCGCACACCAGCGGCGATCTCATCATCTACCTGCCTACCGAGAAAATCGTTTTTACCGGCGACATCATCGCCACGCAGCGTCCCGATCCGCTGATCCATCTGGAGAAGCACGGTTCGTCGGAAGGCTGGATCACCACCACCAAGGGAATCGTCGCGCTGGACGCGGAAACGTTCGTGCCCGGTCACGGCGATGTGCAGACCAAATCCGACATCGAGACCCGGCTGAAGAACACGGAAGCCAAGCGGGCCAAGATCAAGGAACTGGTTGCGCAGGGCAAGTCTTTGGATGAGATTCGCGCCGCGGTCGGCGATCCGCCGCCTCCGGCGCCAAGTGGTCGCGGTCCGGTGTTCGCTAGCTTCACCGAAACGGTGTACAAAGAGCTCACGGCGAATAAGGGCGCTTAAAGCCTGCCGCAACGGCGCTAACCCGCGATCGACTTCCAATTGCGCACCAGGTGCTCGGCCGTGCGCCATGCCAGCGCCTGAATGGTGAGCGTCGGATTGCGCGCACTGCTGGTTGGGATCACCGATCCGCCGAGCACGCCGAGATTCGGCGCTTCGTGCGAAAAACCCCAGCGGTCCACGACGTTGGTCTCTGGATTGTCGCCCATGCGCGTCCCACCGAATGCGTGCGTGCTCAGCGCGGGTCCGTTGTTGGGAAACGTGACCACCTCGATGGCTCCGGCCGACCGGAACCATTCTTCCATCTTCTTTTCGCCGAACGCGCCGGCGCGCGCCTCATTCACCTTGGGACCGCTGGTGATGCGGCACACCGGGTCGCCCAGCGGGTCGCGCACTTCCGCATCGAGATCGAGCCACGTGTTCTCGTACGGAAAGCTTGTGGTTTGCAGATAAGCCGCTACCCAGCGGCCCGCGTTCTCGCGCACGAAAGCCTTCCACTTCGAGCCCCAACCGGGCGCGCGCCCGAAGGTAGTCATCGCCGCCGCGCCGATGGGATGCTTTTCCGTGCTGACGTGTAGCCCCGTGCCGCCGATGAACCCGAGCCCGGAATGATCGAAATGACCGTCGCCCCAATCGTCGATCTCCACGCTCTGCGCCATCGCGCCGTACCAGATGTTCAGATCGAACGGGAACAGGCTCATGACATTAGTCCCCGACCAATGTCCGAAATAATGCTTTCCGACCTGGCCGTGATTGTTCGATAAACCTTTCGGAAAGGCCGTGGATTTCGAAAGCAGCAGCAGGCGTGAATTCTCGTATGTGTACGAGGCCAGCAAAACCACCTTCGCCGGCTGGAAGTATTGCTTTCCATCCCGAACGTACTCCACGCCGCTCACTCGCCCATTGGCGTCCGCTGCGATGCGCGTCACTTGCGACCGGTCCGCAATCGCGAGGTTTCTCGTCTTCAGCGCGGCCGGTATGGTGGTCACCGCCGTCGAATTCTTCGCGCTGATGTGGCATCCGCCGCGATCGCAGTAGCCGTGCAGCGCGCAGCCTGGCCGTCCGCCATACGGCTCCGAATTGATCGCCGCCGGGCCGCGAAACGGATGCCAGCCGAGCTTCTTCGCTCCGGCCATCATCAAATCCGTGAACGCGGTGTCGCGCAGCGGCGGCATCGGATATTCGCGCTGGCGCGGCCCTTCGAAAATGTTTCCGCGCGCGTCGAGCTTTCCCTGAATGTTGCCCGCTTTGCCCGAGACACCGATTTCTCGTTCGATGCGGTCGTAATATTGCTCGAGTTCGTCGTAGGTGAGCGGCCAGTCTTCGAGGGTCGTCCCCGCCGGAATCGCGCTCGCGCCATAGCGCCGCGTGACCTCCGAGCGCACGCGAAAATCCCAGGGATGATAACGCCAGCTTTGCGCCCAATAGTGGATCGACGTCCCACCGATGGCGTTCATCATCGGATGCACGGCTGCTTGCTGCGCGCGCACCTGGTCGCTCGTACGAAACGTCGGGATCTCGCGCTGCGCTTTGGGCACCGAAGTCACCAAGGCGCGGACATTGTTA
>JASIGB010000792.1:0-3625 GCA_030045355.1 Bryobacteraceae bacterium | reverse complement strand
ATTTCGGCATCGTGGGCAACGGCAACCTGATGCTGCTCGAAAAAAATAATCATGAGGTGTTCGGCGTGGTACGCGATTGGTTGGATCGGAAAGTGTCGCCGCCGGGCAAAGGCTAATGAGAACAAGGTCGGAACGGGATATAATCGCGCCCATGATTCGTCGAAACAGGCTCGCGATCCTGTTTATCGCGGCTTCCTGCCTATCGCCCTTGTCCGCGCAATGGCTGAAGGTTCGCGACAACGACATTCCCCGAACCAAGGACGGAAAGCCGGATCTGAGCGCTCCCGCCCCGCGAACCCCGGACGGGAGGGTGAATCTCGAAGGCATCTGGCAGGTTCCCGGACCGAAATACCTGCAGAACCTGGCGGCCGACCTGAAACCTGAAGACGTTCCCATGCAGGCGTGGGCGGCAAAGATCACCAAGGAACGCATGACCGGCGCGGACGCCGCCGAGGAGTCCGACGCGAACTGTCTGCCGCAAGGCGTGCCCAAGATTAACGTGACGCCCGTGCCGTTCAAGATCGTCGAAGAGCCGAACGAGGTGATCATCCTCTATGAAGCCTTCGGAATCTACCGGCAGATTTTCACCGACGGTCGCGCGCTTCCGAAAGACCCGAACCCGACCTGGATGGGTTACTCGGTGGGTAAGTGGGAAAAGGACTCCTTGGTAGTAACGACAGCCGGATTCAACGGTAAAACGTGGCTGGATCAGGCCGGGCATCCGACCACCGAGGCTTTGCAGGTCACCGAGCGCTTCAGGCGGCCGGATTTCGGGCATTTGACGGTCGAAGTGACTATCGACGATCCCAAGGCCTACACGCGTCCGTGGACGGTGACCGAGAGCATGAACCTACTCCCGGATACTGAGTTACTCGAATTCGTGTGCAGCGAAAATAATCGCGATATCCCGCACTTACTCAATAAGTAAGTCAACGCGCCGAACAGGGAGTGGGACTCCATTCGGAGGCATCGGAGAGTTTGCGGAAGTTCGTGTTCAGCAAAATCGACTGCGTGAAATATTCGGGATCTTCGATGATGGTAGTCAAAAGAATCGATTGCCAGCCATTCGGTTCCTCAGTGACGTCGAAATACTCGGTCAGTGTGGTGTTGGCGCCATAGGGCACACCGTTCTTGCGCAGATAACCTGGCCGCAGGTGCGTGGTCACCACCTTCAAGCTGCCGCCGCGAATCGGGCCGGGAGCGTGCGGAGGAATTTTGGTGCGAACGAACTGCCACTCAGCCAGCGACGTACCCTGCCAGGTGCCATCGCCGGTTCCGGCCGCGGAGCCCGGGAAGTGGAACAGGCGGGTCTGCGTTCCCGCGTCCGAATCCATGCGCAACGTGTTATCGTCCTGCCACGTGATGTGCAGATGCGTCGGCAGGCGCATCAGCCCCGGCGCCCCGTAGGCTGTGCATTGCTCGCCCGCAGCTTCATCGTTGGCCGGATCCCAGGCGTTTGCGATCTTCTTGCCTTCGGCATTCAGCGGCATTCCCGGGAAATCGCCTTTCTTAGGTGTGACCATGCGCCAGCGCCAGTCCTGCGTGATGACGGCGGTCCAATAGCCGGTGAGATCGACGGGCGCCTGCTCGCGCGCTGTCTTTGGCGTACTCGGCTTCGGCGCGGGAGCCGGAGCTTGGGCCTCTTGCGCGTTGAGGCATGTAGCCGCAAGGAGCGCCGCGAGAATCATTCGGCGCATCACTGCTTTAGGCTCCTATAAATGGCTTCTACGAATCGATCACCCGATCCGTAGCGCGGATCGTAGTCTTCAGTCGGACGCGCGGCCTTCACTTGCTCGATTGTCATGCCGCGCTTCAGCATATCCGCCACCCGATCTCGAATGATGGTCACCATATCGCGATACTCCACGACATCCGCTTCATCGCAAATGCGCCCGTGCCCGGAAACTACGAGCGTCCCACCTTCCTGCAAGGCAGCCGGAACCGTGAGGTCGAGGATGCGGTTGAGCGAATCGATCACGCCCTGGATGCTGCCGCCCCGATCGAGGTCGATGACCGGATAGCCGGTAGTGGTGAAGATATCGCCGGTCGCAATCACGTCCGAGCCGCGAAAGAATACCAGGCTGTCGCCATCGGTGTGAGCCGCCTGCTGATGGAACATCAGGATCGGCTCTTCATTGAAATACAGGTCCTTCTGTTTGCCGTCGTAGACATCCGTCGGCAGAGCGCCGAAAGCGGCTTTGGCGTCGCTCATGCGATCGAGCACGCGCTGATGCGCGATGATCGCCGCTCCTTTGTCGAGTCCACGAATATCATCCGCCACGTCGCCGCCCATGATGGTGCTGCCGGCTCTACCGAAAGCCTCGTTGCCACCCGTGTGATCGCCATCGACTTCGGTGTTCAAGATGTAGTGAATCGGCTTGTCGGTGAACTTGCGGATGGCCGCCAACGCCTGATCGGTCATGTTTGCCGAACCTGAGTCGACCAACAGTACGCCATCCTTGCCGATTTGCAGCGTGATATTACCGCCATCGCCCGCGAGCATGTAGACGTTCTTCTGGACCGGCAGAATCGCGATACCGGATGCGATCTCGTGAAGCGAGGTTATCGGTTTCGGACCTGACGGGATCTTGGAGCCCGGATACATGGTCTCTGCGCCACCCATGGTTGTCTTGGCCGGGATACCGTATTTCTTGGGAAACTCCTCGATATCTTTATTCGTACCGGGCAGATGATGCGGCACCGCGCCTTCGGGCCGCACCACTTCTTCGACCGGCTCGCAAGGAAACGGCTCGAGCTGTTGCTGCGGATCCAGCACGTAGCCCGAGGTTCGGAGCAGCGGCTCGCTGAGATACACCGGATCGTCAATGTAAGTGAGCAGTGTCAGATAATCGCCGTGCCGCGCGAAATGCTCGGTGACGGTCGCTTCGTCGCTGCGCGGAACACCGTTGCGCCGCAGATAATTCCACTTGAGATGCGTCGTGGTGACGGTGAGAACGTCGCCCTTCCATTGTCCGGTGGAAAATCCCTGCCAGGTGTGGCGCGCGTATTTCGAAGGATGCGGGCGGCCGTCCATCCAGATGGTGCGCTCTACTCCCCACGCATAGCTGCGGATGCGGATCGCGATCACTTTCTCGGTAGTGGGATCTTCTTCGTTCCAGATGCGCATGGGAAAACCGGCACGGCTGAACAGGTAATCGGCGCCGTGCGGGATGCACTGGCGCTCGGGAATGGTTTGCACGGAGGCTTCCCAGCTATTTGCTTTCAGGCGCGCGGCGTTGTTGATTGGAAGGCCGAGATAGTCGCCGAGCTCGGGACCGGGAAGGCGCTCGAGGTAATCCCAGGTGTAGCGGCTGGCCCACTCGCCGGATAAATCCACCTGCGCGAACGCAGACGAACAGGCGAGCGCGACCATTACGAGTGCGAAGCGCATGTGCAAAACAGCTTATACTATCGGGCCGCGGCTCGTCCCCACAGCCGGGCTGAAGCGATGTCAGCGCCCTGGCGCAGTGCTTTAAGTTTCAACCAAACCGCGGGCTCGATGACGTATTCGCGATTAGTGAAGGTCCCGAAACCGCAATCGGTGCTGGCGATGACGCGCTCTCGGTCGCCGACCACGGAAACCGCCTCCTCAAGCCGCCGCGCCACCACTTCCGGATGCTCCACG
>JASIGB010000791.1:0-2993 GCA_030045355.1 Bryobacteraceae bacterium | reverse complement strand
GATCGCCATGCCGCATTTGGCGGCGTTGCTGCGGGTGGCGCGGCGCTTGAAGCTCGACCAGGCTTCCGCCGAGGACCTGGTCCAGGAGACCATGCTGCTCGCCTGGCGCGGGTTTCGCGGCTTCCAAGCCGGAACCAACGCCCGGGCTTGGCTGTTCAAGATTCTGATGAATGCGTTTCGAGGCGAGGCTCGCAAAGCGCGCCGCGAATCCCAGGAGGCGTTGCCCGGGCCGGGCGCTGTTCCGGCATTCCAGCAGGCGGCCGAAATCGCGGAAGCCGTGGACGCGTTGCCCCACGAGCAGCGAACCGTTCTGATGTTGTGCGTGGTAGAGGGATTCACCAGCCGCGAGACGGCGGAAATCCTGGATGTACCCATGGGCACAGTGATGTCGCGATTAAGCCGCGCGCGTGAGGAATTACGAAGAAGTCTGGCGCCTTTAGCCAAAGAAGCATACCGCTAGGGAACGATTGAGATGACCGACGACGAACTCGATGAGCGCGTGCGCGCTGCGATGCGGGCCGAACCGGTTGACGCTTCACGTGTCGCCGCAGCGGTGCGGGGCCAGATCGCGCCTCGCCCCCGCACGGTGCCCGGCTGGGCGGTGGCTGCAGCCGCGTTGATCGTGATGCTGCTTGCCACGCTGTTCTCCTACCGGGAATTCCACCAGGAGCAGATTCCGGCGGTTTGTTCCGCGGCCATGCAAGATCATCAGCGTGAGATCGTGCGCGGTGAGCGGCGGCAATGGCTGACCGATGTTTCCGCGATTCAGGGGCTCGCGCAAAAGCAGGGCGTTCCCACGTCGGCGCTCGCGGCGCTCGACTCTACCGGGTATCGCCTGGAGCGCGCACGCGTCTGTTTCCTGGGCAAACAGATTTTTCTCCATTTGGTTTATTCCAAGCAGGGCGGCGAGTACTCGGTTTACTTGCGTCCGCGCGGCGGGGAGCCGTCTCTTTACGGTTCAGTGCGCGACCATTCCGTACGCGGCACGGAGAATCTGGCGTATTTCGAGACCGATCGTCTATCGGCCGTGTTCGTCAGCCAAGATACCGGCGCGCGCGCGTTCGCCCGGGTCGGCGCGAAGGTGCTTTAATTTCCGCCCGTATTGGCCGGAGGCCCGGAAGTCTTCTTGCTGCCGTCGGCCCAGGTGATTTCGCGGGAGTGCGCGAAGTTCGATCCGTCGCGCGCGCGCCAGCCGAACACCGTGACCGTGTCACCCACTTTCATGGTGTCGCGCGTCCAGCCCTGCCGCCGCAGCATGTTGGGCGGGAAGCCTTCGAACTTCCAGTGCACGATTTCGCCCGAGTCGTCCTTCACATCCAGATAGAAATGGATGTGGGGATTCTCCCAATCCACTTTTGTGACCACGCCGGTGATGTTCACCGGCTTGCTATCGTCGTATTCGGCGCCGAAGGAATGGTGCGGGAACGCGGGAGCAGAAAGCAAGAGCGGGAAAACAGCAGCCAGGATATAAGTTCGCATACGAAATCTGCGGTTTATTATATATCGGCCATCAGCTACTTTGATGGGCCGCTTCGGCCGCCTTCAAGGCAAAGACGCGCTCGGCATTGGTTTGAAACAGCTTCTTCTTGTCCGCGTCGTTAATGGGTAGATTGTCGGTCAGCGTGACTTCGGCCGGAACGAACTGGTAGGGATAATCCATTGCGTAGAGCACCCGCTCGACGCCCAATACCGACTGACAATATAAGATCCCCGCCTCCCAAGCCATGCCGCTAGTGGTGACGTACATGTTCTGCTTGATGTAATCGCTCGGTTTCTTTTGGAGCTTTTTCACGCCGGGATAGCGATTGGCGGCCACCATGTTTCCGTGCATGAAGTCGATGCGCGAGAGCCAATAGGGGAGCGCTTCGCCGAGGTGACCGGACACGATGACGAGCTTGGGAAAGCGGTCAAAGACGCCGGCGACGATAATGCGCAACAGATGCAGTCCGGTTTCTACGGCGAAACCGAAGATGGCGCCGTCGAGTCCGCGAGCGAGGAAAGGCTCGATCATCGATTTGGGCGGCGTGGTCGGGTGAATGTAGACGGGAACCCCCAGGTGTTCCGCAGCCTCGAAAATGGCCCAGAATTTCGGATCGTCCAAGTATTCGCCGCGCGTGTGACTGTTAACGATGGCGCCTTTGAGACCGAGTTGGCGCACGCCGCGTTCGAGCTCTTTGGCTGCTTCGGCCGGATCCTGCGGTGCGACGGCGGCGAGTCCCGCGAACCGGTCCGGACGCTTACGAATCGCATTGGCGAGTTGATCGTTGGAAGATCGCGCCAGCGCGGTGGCTTCGGCCGCATCGAACACTTGCACGCCGGGCGCGGTGAGTGAAAGAATTTGCCTCGCGATGCCGGTTGAATCCATGTCGCGCAAGCGCCGCTCGCCCAAATCCTGGATACGTTCGAATAGAGCGGTTGCGCGCGGACTGTTACCTGAATAGAAACCCCACAAGCTGCGAAAGCCCGGATCGTCGTAGCCGTCTGCGAGCAGTTTGCGATAGCGCGCCAGCAGCTCGGGCGGCGCGAACGCTTCTTCTGTGGCGATGCGGAGATAATCGGGCATTTTAGGACTCGGTCACGAACTTCGTCACCAGGCATGCCTCCAGGCCTTCCTGGCCTTCTTCGCTGCCGTGGCCGCTTTCCTTTATTCCGCCGAAGGGAGAGTCGCGGACGGTGACGACATAGCTGTTGATGCCGATCAACCCGGCTTCGAGCTGTTCACCAAGCAGATTGACTCTGCGAGTATTGTTGGTGAAGGCGTACGCGGCGAGGCCGTAGGGCAGGCGATTGGCCTGCTGGACCACAGAGTCGAAATCGGGAAACGGATTAATGATGGCCACCGGCCCGAACGGCTCTTCGTTCATGATGCGCGCTTCGTTGGGAACATCGGAGATGACGGTGGGCTCCCAGAAATAGCCGGAGCCCGGAATGCGTGAGCCGCCGGCTTTGAACTGCGCGCCGTGCTTGTGGGCATCGGTGAGCAGCTCGTCCAT
>JASIGB010000790.1:0-3694 GCA_030045355.1 Bryobacteraceae bacterium | reverse complement strand
GGAACGCCTCACGTTCTCCTTTGGCGCTTCTTTCTACAATCTGTTGAACCATCCGAACTTCGACAACCCCGTGGATGACATCTCCAACCCGCTGTTTGCCTCGGTGGTTAACACCGTTTCGCCACCCACCAGTATTCTGGGGTCGTTCCTGGGCGCCGGTGGCTCGCCGCGTTTCATCGAAGTGAAAGGTATCCTTCGGTTCTAACCGGAAGCTAGCAAACCTCGAACCTAGTAAACCTGGGCGGCGCGAAGGTCTTGTCCCTTCCCGCCGCCCTTTCTTTTGGTCACATTGATTGGCAACCACCCGGTTGCATATCCGGGCGATCCGTGCTAATATGCAACTAAAAGGTTGCTTATGAATACTGACCACATCGAGAAAAAGATTCTGCTGCACGCGCCGCTCGCGCGCGTCTGGCGCGCCCTTGCTGACTCCAGCGAGTTCGGCGCCTGGTTCGGAGTGAAATTCGACGGCCCGTTCGAGGCCGGCAAGGCCATGCACGGGCGCATCGTCGGAACCACGGTCGACCCCGAAGTCGCCAAAATGCAGCAGCCCATGAAAGACAAGGCCTTCGGGATCACGATCGAGCAAATGATCCCCGAAAAGCTCTTTTCCTTCCGCTGGCATCCTCATGCCATTGACGCCGGCGTCGATTACTCGGCCGAGCCCACCACGCTGGTCGCCTTCACGCTGGAGCAAAAGCCGGACGGCGTCGAGCTCACCGTCACCGAATCCGGCTTCGACCGGATTCCGCTCGCTCGCCGCGCCCAAGCGTTCGGCGCCAACGAGCAAGGCTGGGCCATCCAAATGCGCCTCATCAGCCAATATTTGGTCCATGCCCGTTAGCGCGAAGCCCGCAGCGGGCGCTCTAAGGGTGTTCGCGGCCTTGGGCGATCAAACCCGCCTCGGAATCGTCACGCGGCTCGCCGCGGGTCCATTGTCCATCGCCAAACTTACGGCGGATTCCACGATCACCCGCCAGGCGGTCACCAAACATTTGCGTGTACTGGAGCGCGCGCGCCTAGTGCACGGCGCGCGGCACGGCCGCGAAACGCTCTGGCAACTGGATCTCCGGCGCCTGGAGGAAGCTCGCCGGTACCTGGACCAAATCTCCCAGCAATGGGACCGCGCACTGGCTCGCCTGCGCGACTTCGTCGAAGACTAATGTCACTTCTTCTCCGGCTTGCCGGCTGGCGCGCCTCCCGGTGCGAAGTAGCCGCGCCGCGCCGCTACGCGCAACCCCGGCTGATCCACCTTGATGGCCAGCTTGCGGAATTTGCCGTCGTGCTCCTGGTTTGTGGGAACGTAGCCCAGCGCGTATTGGCTGCGCAGTTCGTTCTCGATGGTCCGATAAATCTCGCTCAGCGGCGTGCGCTTTCTGCCTGCGTCGAACACCCTCCCGCCGGTCGGCTCCGCGAGTTGTTTCAGCAAATCGCAGCCGAAGAATTTCTGGTCGTAACAGATCGCGTACACGATTGTGTTGGTGGATTGCACCGCCTGCAGCGCTTCCTCGCTATGCATGCGGCTGCCGTTGTCCAGGCCGTCGGAAACAATCAGCATCATCTTACGCCCCGGCACGCCTGCGAGCTTCTCCCGGGCCGTCTGGTATACCGCATCGTACAGCAATGTACCGGGCATGGGCTGCCCCAGCGGCGGCAGTCCCCGAAATGGAACCGCGCGCAGCGCGGCCAGCGCGCTACGCAGCTTCTCGTTGGACGACGTGAAATCCTGCCACAAAACCAGCGTGCTCGAAAATCCCAAAAGCAGCGCGTGATCGGTAGGCCGGATCACTTGGTCGAAGAATCTTCCCGCCGCCACCCGCTCGGCCGCAATCGCCTCCCGCACGCTGCCGCTCACATCCATCAGCATCGCGATCGTCAACGGCAGGTCGGTTTCGCGCGCGAAATAGCGGATCTTCTGCGGCCGGCCGTTCTCGCGAATCTCGAAATCGTCCTTGCCGAGGCCGGTGATCAACGCGCCGTGCTTATCGGACACCGTGCACAGGACATTCACGAGGTCCACGTCGACGCGAATCTGGGCGGTTTCCGGAGGCGCTTCCGGAGCATCCTGCGCGAACACGGACGCCGCCGAGACCAGCAACGCCAGGCTCAATGACAAGCTAGGGATTGCTTTCAAGCGCGGTGCAATCGTATTCGGCCAGTTCGAAGTTATTGGCTTGACGGTGCAGGGGCAGGCGCAGCTTCCAGGGCCGCGTGTAGACCTTGGGATCCTCAATGGTGGCTTCGTACCACAGCGTGTTGGCGTCGATGGGCGCGTAGCGTTCCACAACGTGCAGTTGATCGCTATGATAATCGCCCGCCATGTCGAGCCAGGTCTTATCGTTGAATCCTGTGACGTCCACCACTAGTGTGTCGCCGTCCCAATGCGCCACCGAATCGCCATCAAATGTTTCTACGCTATTGTCGGGGTGTGCCGTTCGATCCAGATGCAACTCGCGCCAGGCATGCATATATTCGTATTCGACGTGAATCGCCCGTTGCGTCTCGACAATTTCGAACGCGTAGGGCATATAGGTGATGCGCGGAACGCCGGGAAGCTCGCAATTGGATGGCGGATTCTTTGCCACCGCTGCGCGCTTCTTGAGCGCCGCATCCTGATACGGAATCTGCCCGCCTTCCACGATGCCCGGGCTGCCCGGAGCGCCATAGCCGCCGCGACGCTTCTCGATGTCCCAGTTGGCCAGCGTGCGCTCCTGCCAGACGCCCGAAAGATCGGGCTTCCCGTCGCGCGCGCGCGGAATCGGACCGGCCTTTTCGCCCGGACGGAACGGATCCGGATCGCCCGGCTTGGGAACCATGCTGGCGCTATCTTGCGCCGCGAGCAGGCTCGCGAAACACAGCGCGGCGAATACCCCGAGGCATCTCACTGCTTGGCCGCCAGAGCAAGAAGCGTCGTGTTCATCGCGATTTCCTACCAGAACATGCTATCCGATTCTCACCGCGATTGCAGGACGCGCCCATTGGCGAACCTGACTTCGGTGCAGCGCATGCGCGGGGAACCATCCTTGGTGCGCGCTCCCGAACAGGTGATCTTGTCGCCGGGTTGAATGCTGTCCTTGAACCAGCCGAGCCGCTCCAGCCCGCGCGGGCCATCGATTTCGATCACCCAATGCTCGATGGTCCCGTCCGGGCCGGAGGCATCCAAGAAAATGTGCGAATGTGGATTGGCCCATTCGAAACGCGTGACCACTCCACTGACGCTGGCCGGGCGCGTCAGATCGTACTCGGCGGTGGAGTGGTGCGCGAACAGCATTGGCACGATGCACAGGGCCACAAGTAGGCGTGCCATAATCACAGTTTGGCTGACATTCTTTCACTCCCACAAGCCATTCGCGAGATGGTTCACGATGGCGATACGGTGGCTCTGGAAGGCTTCACGCACTTGATTCCCTTCGCCGCCGGCCACGAGATCATACGGCAGCAGCGCCGTAACCTGACGGTGGTCCGCATGACCCCGGACCTGATCTACGATCAACTGATCGGCTGCGGCTGCGTGTCGAAGCTTATTTTTTCCTGGGGCGGTAACCCCGGCGTGGGCTCGCTGCACCGCTTGCGCGACGCGGTGGAAAAAGGCTGGCCCGCTCCGCTGGAACTCGAAGAGCACGCCCACGCGGGCATGGCTGCCGCTTACTCCGCCGGCGCGGCCCATTTGCCTTTCGGACTGCTGCGCGGCTAC
>JASIGB010000789.1:0-4543 GCA_030045355.1 Bryobacteraceae bacterium | reverse complement strand
GGTGATCACCGCCAAGGGAGGCACTCCGGTCCGCGTGAAGGACATCGCGGTGGTCGCGCAGGGGCCCAAAATTCGCCTGGGCCAGTTCGCGCGCTGCATCCGGCGCGAAGACGGCAATCTCATCGATGACGACGACGTCGTTTCGGGCATCGCGCTGCTGCGGAAGGGAGCCGACGCCGATACCGCGCTGCAGGGACTCCACAAGAAGGTGGAGGAGCTGAACACTACCATTTTGCCCAAGGGCGTGAAGGTGGTCCCGTTCCTCGACCGCAGCGACTTGGTTCACTTCACCACGCACACTGTGCTGCACAACTTGACCGAGGGCATCATTCTGGTCGTGATCATCCTGTTTCTGTTCCTCGGAAATGTGCGCGGAGCGATCATTGTCGCGCTGACCATCCCGTTTTCTCTGCTCTTCGCCGCGACGTGCTTGAATCTCAGAAACATTCCGGCCAACCTGCTGTCGCTGGGGGCGTTGGATTTCGGAATGGTGGTGGACGGCGCCGTGGTGATGGTGGAGAACATCGTCCGGCATCTGAGCCGGCACGATACGGACGGGCGTTCGACGAAACAGAAGATCTCGGATGCGGCGCACGAGGTGCAGCGGCCGGTGTTCTACGCCGTTGCCATCATTATCACCGCGTATTTACCGATCTTCACGCTGCAGCGCGTGGAAGGGCGGCTGTTCAAACCCATGGCCTGGACCGTGGCGTTTGCACTGCTGGGCGCCATTATCTTTTCCCTGCTTCTGGCGCCGGCGCTGTGCAGCTTTTTCTTTCCCAAAGGCACGCGGGAATGGCGCAACCCGGTGCTGACCTGGCTCACCGCGGGCTACCGCAAGACGCTGAGACTGGCCATTCGTTTCCGCTACGTGACAGTGGCGTTGGGGCTCGCGGGGGAAGCCGCGGCGCTGTCTTTGGTGATCGGCGGTTTCATCGGATCGGAATTTCTGCCGCATCTGGATGAGGGCGCGCTGTGGGTGCGCGGCACGCTCGCGCCGAGCACTGGCCAGACGGAAGGAATCCGGCTATCGAATCAGGCGCGGCTCATCGTTTGTTCCTGGCCGGAAGTGATCCAGTGCACCAGCCAGACCGGACGGCCCGACGATGGCACCGATACCACTGGCTTCTTCAATACCGAATACTTCGTCGACTTGAAACCCAAGGAGCAGTGGCGCCCAGCCTTTCACCAAAACAAGGATTTGGTGATCGCCGCCATGGATCGCGAGCTGGAGAAAATCCCGGGGGTGGTATGGGGCTTTTCCCAACCGATCGCCGACAACATGGAAGAGGCGGTCAGCGGCGTCAAAGGACAGCTGGCTACCAAGATATACGGCGACGACTTGCACGTTCTAGAGGACAAAGCCGATGAGATCGCCAAGGTGATGTCCAAGGTGCCTGGCATTCAGGATCTGGGCGTACTTCATGTACTGGGGCAGCCGAGCGATAACTTCGTAGTGGACCGCCAGGCGGCGGCGCGCTATCAAATTAATGTGGCTGACGTGCAGGACGCCATCAATACCGCGGCCGGGGGAAATGCCGTCACGCAGGTGTTGCAGGGCGAGGCGCGCTATGACCTGGTAATGCGTTATCTGCCGCGGTTCCGGAACACCAAGCAGGCGATCGAGAATATCCGCCTGCTGGCGCCCACCGGCGAGCGCGTATCGCTCGCGCAGCTATGCAAAGTGCAAGAGAGCGACGGCGGATCGGAAATTTACCGCGAGGGCAACCAGCGCTACGTGGCCATTAAGTACAGCGTGCGCGGCCGCGATCTGGGCGGCGCGGTGGAACAGGCGATCAAAGACGTCGGCGCGAAGGTAGAGCTGCCGCGCGGGTATCACATCGATTGGGAAGGCGAGTACGAAAGCCAGAAGCGCGCCAATGCCCGGCTGGCCGTGGTGGTGCCGTTGACCGTTCTGTTGATCTCCATCATTCTCTACAGCATGTTCCGCTCGTTCAAGTGGGCGGCGCTGATTCTGGTCAACTTGCTGCTGGCGCCCATCGGCGGTCTGGCGGCGCTTTTGGTCACGCACACCAACTTCAGCGTTTCCTCGGGTGTCGGGTTCCTCGCGCTGTTCGGGGTTTCGGTGCAAACCGGCGTGATCATGCTGGAATATATCAACCAATTGCGTGTGCGCGGGCACAGCATCGTGGATTCGGCCGTCGAAGGCGCCGTGCTTCGGCTGCGCCCGATCATGATGACCATGCTGGTGGCGACGCTGGGTCTTTTGCCGGCCGCCACGTCGCACGGCATAGGGTCCGATTCGCAGCGGCCGTTTGCGATCGTCATCGTGGGCGGGCTGATTTCGGACCTGGTGATGAGCATTTTCCTGCTGCCCACGTTGTACGTCTGGATGGCCGGCAATAACGACGTGCTTCCGGAGGTGGAAGGGGAGTTTGACGAGCAGGTGTAGCGGGGTGGCCCAGCCGATCGCTCGCACTTCCGCAAACCGCTGACTTCCGTGGATCGCCGCATCGCGCGGGACCGCTGGCGACGGGCGCTTCCGGAAACCCAATTCGCGTCACGCCCCACAGGTTCCAGGTAGAACGAAGCTGACGCCCGTCCGGCTTTACAAGCTGGGAACGAAAGGTGAACGAGTGACGAAAAAAGAAGTTCGCGCACGAATCGAGAAACTGGCGATCATTCCGGCGGTTCGCGCCGCCACCGACGAGGACGCCTTGTTCGCCGCCGAGGCGGTATCCCGCGGCGGCCTTCCAATCGTGGAGCTCACGATGACGGTGCCGAAAGCGACGGAGCTGATCGCTCATCTGCTTAACAAGCATCCGCACATGCTCGTGGGGGCCGGAACAGTTTTAAGTCTGGAGGTAGCGAAGGCCTGTTTGGCGGCCGGCGCGAAATTCATTTCCAGTCCCGGACTCGATCTCGAAATACTCGATTTCACGGTGAAAGCCGGAGTGATCGCGATGCCTGGCGCCTTGACACCCACCGAAATCATGGCGGCGGTGAAGGCGGGCGCGGACTTCGTAAAGATCTTCCCGTGCTCGCAACTCGGCGGCGTAGACTATCTTCACGCGCTCAAGCGTCCGTTTCCCGGCGTTGCGTTCGTAGCGGCGGGAGGCGTGAATCAACAAACGGCAGGACAGTATCTGGAGGCCGGCGCCGCCGCGGTCGGAATCGGAAAAGATTTGATTCCGCCGCGTGCCATCTCCACTCATGAAGCCGCCTGGATCGAGGAATTGACGCGGCGGTACGTTGAGACGGTCAAATACCTACGTGAAACGGCGTAGTTGGGCTGATTAGCAGCTCGGCGCGCACTACTGCTGGACGTAGACCGGGAAGCTGGTCCCTCCTGTGAATGTATTGGGGGCGATCACGTGCTGCAGGACGACGTTTTCGGTCTGCGGCGGCGCCTCAAAATTGATTTGGAAAATACCCGCCGCGAGGCCGTATGCCGCTCCCGTGAAGCTGATCGGAAGAACATTGGGAACTGCCGAATTCTGGGCATACCACCCGAGCTGGAGCGTCAGCGGAAGCGACGCGAGAGGTAGCCCGTCGACCTGCCCGTCCACGCTCGGCGGTGTCGAATTCCCCGCCCCGGCCAAGTACAGTTCCAAGACCGAGCCCGCTTTGGCCGGATTGGATTCCGAGTTCAGCGTGAAGTCCTCGTTCATCACGGCCAAAGCCTGCAGATTCGTCGGCACCGCCGGCGCCTGAACGATATTCGATTTCGCGCCGTTGTAGGAGACCTGAATCGACGTGCTGGTTTTCGAGGCGAGCTCAAACGGCGCCATCAAGTCGATCTGCTGCGCGCTCACCGAAAGCAGCGGAACCGCAACACCGCTGAACGTGACCTCGACTCCGGCCACCGTGGTCGCTAGAACTCCCGAGTTGATGATGCCGGGAGTGGACGTGGACGGGCCCAGGTTGGCGCCGATAATCTGGATCACTTCGCCGGGCGCGATCTCAAGGAACGGCTCGGGACTGGGAAGGCCGGCGGGTGTGATTGAGTTAATCGTAATTGCGGACGGCGTTGCATCGATCTTGTCGACGTAGGCTGCAGAATCGTTCGCGGTGGTGCCGGCGACGTAGGCGAACCCGGAGGAATCGAGCGTGAGGCCGGCGATCGAATTGTAGGCGGTGGAAAAAAGCAGTCGCGTAAAGTCCGAGCTGAACTTGCTAATAAACCCCAACTCTCCGAGCTCGAGCGGGCCCACGCTCGGCAGCGAATTGCCGGCGGGGTTAATCCCGCCCGCGATCCACGGCTCGCCCGAGCCGTCCACCGCGATCGCCGTGGGTATCAGGCAGCCCGGCGCGCCTTCGTAAGTCAGGCCCAGGACGGAATGCGCCTCCGGATCGAGCTTCAAAACGACGGCGTTGCCCTGCGGTTCATAAAAGCTTGGTCCGATGCTGAAGGCGTAGCAGCTTGCGCTGGCTTTCGGTTGATAAGCATTCGGCGATGACGGCTGCGAAAGGCCCGCCGTCTCGCCCGTAAGAAAAATATTGCCGGATCGATCGAACGTGAGTGCATTCAATGAGTCATACGCCGGGCCTCCGATATAGGTGGCGTATTCAAGCGAACCGG
>JASIGB010000788.1:0-3874 GCA_030045355.1 Bryobacteraceae bacterium | reverse complement strand
GGCGCGCGGATCAACTGCGCGTCGTCAGTTTCGCGCAGGATCGTGGCGCGCACTTGGATCCGGAGGTCAGCCTGCGCCGCACGCTGTGCCCGGAAGGTGACATGGTGATCTATCGCGAGCGGCCCATTCACGTTGCCGGCTGGGCCAAGCGTTTCCTGTTTCGCGACGATCAGCTCGATATGCCGGTGGCGCGGCTGTCCGGCGGCGAGCGGGCGCGCATGATGATCGCGCGGCTGATGCTCGCGACCGCCGATGTGCTTTTGCTCGATGAGCCCACCAACGATCTCGATATCCCGACGCTCGAAGTGCTGGAAGAGAGCCTGCTCGAGTTTCCGGGCGCGATCGTGCTGGTGAGCCACGATCGCTATCTGTTGGACCGTGTGTCGACGATGGTGATCGGCCTGGGCAGTGAGGAAGGTATTTTCGCCGATTATTCGCAATGGGAGGCGTTGCGCGACGGACGCACGGAGGAGAAGGCTACGGCCAAGGAATCGCGTCCTTTCGCCGTGCCCGCGACCGAGCCAAAGCGAAAGCTTTCCTATTTGCAGCAGCGCGAATGGGACGGCATGGAAGAGCGCATCCTCGAAGCCGAGCAGGGGCTCGCCGCTCGGCGCGAGGAACTGGATGCGTTCGCTTCGGATCCGAATCGCGTCGCCGAGGCGTACGAAAAAATGCAGGCCGCGCAGCGCCGCGTGGACGAGCTGTACGCGCGCTGGGCGGAGTTAGAAGCGCTAGTTAGTAAGTGAGCCTGCTTCCAGCCTAATTCGACACGCTCATTACCGGCGCGTTCGACACATAACCGGAAATCGTGATTACCACCGGGTAAGTGCCCTTGCCGATTTGCGGCACGTTGAAATTCGCCTGATACAGCCCGATGGAACCGGGCGTCAGGCCGATGTAATCGATCGCAGCCGCCAAGCCGCCAACGGTGATCGATAAGGGCGCCGTCACCGGCGACAATCCGTTGGGATCGGGTGAGCCGGTGGTCAAGGTTCCCGACGCCTGCACCGGTCCGCCGCCGGTGAAGTAGACCACCACCTCATCGCCAACGCTGGCCTGGTCCGAAGCCGTGTTGGCGTTGCCGTCGGCGTTGACGACTACCGCGCGATTGTTCCCGTACGTGCTGATGCCCGGAGTTCCCGTGGCGGGCACATAGACGGCCGCGGCGTTGCTGGTGGACATACCGTTCGTCACAACCACAGACGCAATGGCATTGCCGGGAATGTCCCAGGGCATTTGCGCGTCAATCTGCCCGGTGTCCACATAGAACAGCGGCACAACGTTTCCGTTCACGGTCACTGAAGTGGCTAGTAACTCGGTGGGCAACTTGTTGGTGACCGCGCCCCCGGTCTTGGTGGCCAGTTGCTGGCCGAAGATGGTGAACACGCTGCCCGGAGGCGTGGCGCTGTACGCGTAGCTGGCCACGTTGCCGATGGCCTGACTGGGATTTCCGAACGCGGAATGGGCGCTGCCCAGGCGCTCGAATTGCGAATCGGCCGCCAACACGTCCAGCGTTTCGCCGTGCGCGCCGCTGATGACGAAATCCATGCTTTCAGCGATCCCGGAAGCATTCAGCGTGGCCGAAGCCGTACAGCCCGGTCCGACTTCATAGGTGCCCATGACGCTGACAGAACTCGGCATTGCACCGCTCTGCGTCTCGGTGAGACTGGCGCTGATATTGCCCTGGCCATCGAACTGGAGCACACCAGCCTCGTCCTGCGCGGTGGCCGGTACGTTGCCGACCTCGGTAAAGCCGCTGGCCGAGAAAATGTACTCACCGGAAAGCGTGGCGGCGGCGCAAGCAGGAGGCGCGGTGTTGACGCCCGTCGCCGAAAGCACATGGGTGCCGTCCTGGCCGATCATCGCGAAACTCGCGCCGCTATTCCAAACCACCAGAGTCCACTGGACCCCGTTCGCCGTCAGGGTGCCGAAGCAGGTCGCGGGCAGCGTGTACGTTCCCGCATAAGAGAATGATTGTCCCTGGGCAGCGCTGGTGTTCTCGGTCCCGGCGAGCGTAACGCTGCCGTTGCCATCGAATGTGGCGGCGCCAACCGCCTGCAGCGACCCGGCGAAAATTCCGTTTGATTGGATCTCGCGCCCGCTCATGGAAAGAGAATAAGTTCCGTTGAGGCTGGAAGCGCTGCACGTCCCCGACGCGGGCGATGGATAGTCGCTGTGTGCGTCGCCCGAAACCGTCATCTGGCCTGTGCGCGCGAGTGTGGCATAAAAGTTCGCACTGGAGGCGGAAAGGCTATACACGCTGAAATTCATCACGTAGGAATTGGAGCTCGAATCGGTCAGATTCGCCGAGCCCAGGCAGTTTGAAGACAGCGTGTAGGTTCCAGTAAGGCTGAGCGGGTTGCTGCTTTCGCCGATCGTCGACGTCGTGAGATTCGCCGTGAGATTGCCCTGTCCGTCGAACAGGAGCGACCCAATCGCGTTCAGCGCACCCGACACGCTGTCTGAGGCGGTCTCAAAGCCAGTTGAGTTGAACACATAAACACCATCGAGAGAGGCTGTCGAGCATCCGGTGGGCTGCGCGACCCCGCTGCCTGAGTACGAGTACGTGCCATCGCTCCCGGTGATCGCGAAGTCCTTGCCCTGGCCGTAAATCATCACGTTCAAGGTGGCGCTGCCGCCGGTCGAGATGGTCACCGTGGCGGCGCAGTTGGCTGGCACGCTGAACGTCCCCGACCAGTTGAGCGACGCGCCCGAGGCCTGCTTGATGTTTTCGATCAGCGTGAAGCTCGCCGAGCTTAACCCGTCAAAAGTGGCAAAACCGTTGGCCTGCAGCACGTTCTCGAACGTCGCAGATCCGTTCACCTGGCGTCCGGTGAGGGAGATGGCATAAGTTCCTTTGAGATATGACGAGTTGCAGGCGCCGCCTCCAATCTGCGTTTGCGCCAGTGCGGGCGATACAAGGGCGGCGACATACAGACAGATGACAGCGAATGACGATCGTTTCAATGAGAGCCTCCCAAGCAGCATTCTAACGTCTCGCCAACGCGTGAGGCGTGCCGATCCGCGAGGTGCAGCCCTGTCGCAGATAGGAGAGCCCGTATTATTCTGGATGGGATGCGGACGGAAGAGGGCCAAAAAGGAGTTTGTGTCTGGTTGACGGGATTGCCCTCGGCCGGCAAATCCACCATCGCGGGCCTGTTGCTCGCGCTCGTCGAGAGGCGCGGACGGACAGTCACACTGCTGGATGGCGACGTCGTCAGAACCCATCTCTCGGCGGGCCTGGGATTCAGCCGCCAGGACCGGGATACCAATATCGCCCGCATAGGATTCATCGCCGCGGAGATCGTGCGGCACCGCGGGACCGTCATCTGCGCCGCGGTCAGCCCTTACGATGCCGCCAGAAAAAGGGCTCGCGCGATGGTGGACCAAGCGGGCCGAGAACACGGGCGGTTCGTCCTGGTTTATGTCTCCACGCCGCTTGTAGTTTGTGAACAACGCGACGTGAAAGGCTTGTACGCCAAAGCGCGCGCCGGCGAGCTGCAGGGAATGACCGGCGTGGACGATCCTTACGAACCACCCGGCGACGCCGACGTCATTGTGGACGCCGCATCCGAGACGCCTGAGGCCTGCGCGTGCACGGTTCTAGCCGCGCTGAGCCGGTTTGGTTTGCTGGGCTGAAGCTACCGCACCGCGGCCGTGCGCCACCCGGACGCATACTCTTCGCGGGCGGTCTTGGCGTAAGGCACCGGGCTCACCACGGCGCGGATTTCAAGCTGCTTATGGCGCTCGACGGTGGTCTTCTTCGATCCGCCGCCTTCCTCGCCCCACACCAGCGTGACTTCGGTTCCGATCTGCACGTCGTGCTCGACGATTCCGAGCGACAGCATCGAGCGCTCGTTGTAGCTGTAGCCGC
>JASIGB010000787.1:0-5718 GCA_030045355.1 Bryobacteraceae bacterium | reverse complement strand
CGCTGGATCTGCATGGGCGCCGCTGTTTCCAGCACACTGCTCGTGGCCGGATATCTGCTCGAATTCCAGCGCGTGATGCGGCTGTTGCCGGTGCGCTGGTGGACGTGGATCGAGTGCCTGTCGCTGGTGGAAACGATGTGGCTGATCGGCTTCGCGCTCGCGCTGGTGGTTTGGCGCCGGAGCCCGCAGTTCGATGTGGGGCGGCGAAGGCTGCTTCAAACCGCCGCTGCCGGGTTCTGCGTCGCGCCGCTCGCCGGGACCGCGTTCGGAATTTTGCGGCGTAACCAGTTTCGCGTTTCCGAAACACGCGTCCCCATCCCGGGGCTGGCCCGCGATTTGGATGGATTGCGGATGGTGCAGATTACGGACATTCATCTGAGCCCGTTCTTGAGCGCGCGGGAGTTCGCCACCGCCATCGATATGGCGAATGAGACACGCGCGAATATCGCGTTGGTCACCGGCGATTTGATCACGCGCCCCGGCGATCCCTTGGATGCGTGTCTGGGGCAACTCCGCAGGCTGCGGGCCGAAGCCGGTGTGCTTGGCTGCCTCGGAAACCATGAGGTTTATGCGCGGGTGCAGGGCTACGTAACGGAACAGGGCCGGCGCATGGGCATCGACTTTCTCCGCCATCAGTCGCGACAGATTCGTTTCGGAAGCGCCACGCTCAATTTCGCCGGCGTGGACTATCAGCGGATGCACTCGCACTATCTGATCGGGGCCGGGCAGTTGGTGGTTCCCGGTGCGGTTAACATCCTGTTGTCGCATAACCCGGATGTGTTCCCGGTCGCGCGCGCGCAGGGCTACGATCTCACTATCGCCGGGCACACGCACGGCGGCCAGGTGGACGTGGAGATCTTGCATCAGCATCTCGACCCCGCGCGCTATTTCACTCCGTTCGTACAAGGTTTGTATCGCGAGGGGAATTCTTCCGTGTACGTCTCCAACGGCCTCGGCACCATCGGCGTGCCGGTCCGGTTGGGCGCGCCCGCCGAGGTTTCGGTTCTACGCCTGTGCGCTATCTAATCCTCAGCGACATTCACGCCAACTGGGAGGCGCTCCTCGCCGTGCTCGAGCGCGCCGGCTCGCGCTATGACCGGATCGCCTGCTGCGGCGACCTGGTCGGCTACGGGGCCGATCCCGATGCGGTGGTCCGCTGGGTGCGGGAGAACGTGGACGGCGTGGTCCGCGGCAATCACGACAAGGCCTGCGCCGGCCTGGATGACCTGGAGTGGTTCAATCCGGTGGCGCGAACTTCCGCCATTTGGACGCAAGCGGTGATTCAACCCGAGCACGCCGAATACCTAAGAGGGCTGGCCGCCGGCCCGGAGCGAATCAACGGGTTTCAGATCCTGCATGGGTCGCCGCTCGATGAAGACGAGTACGTGACCTCGGAGCGGGACGTGGCGCAAGTGGCGCCGTACTTGGACTGCAGCGTTTCATTTTTCGGCCACACGCACTTGCAGGGCGCGTTTCTCTGCCACCGCAACGGGGTGAAACAAATCGCCCATCGGGACTCGGAGGCGAACGAAGAACAGATTGCGCTGGAAAACGACGTCAACTACCTCATCAATCCGGGATCGGTGGGCCAGCCTCGCGATGGCGACCGCCGGGCCGGGTTCGCCATTTACGCTCCAGAAGACCGCCTGGTGACCCTGTGCCGCGCCGAGTACGACATCGCTACGGCGCAGAGAAAGATTTTGGAGGCCGGTTTGCCGGAGCTGCTGGCGTTGCGATTGGACGCGGGTCTTTAGGGCCGGACCTGCTTTCGTTCTGCCACCGTGTAGACGGTGGTAAAGAGCAGAAAGAGCAATGCGGCAAGACGCGATAGCCCATAGGTTTGGGCGCGAATAACCCGAGGTTCTTCCAGGCACGAGAAGACGCCACACGCTCGACAGTCGTTTTCTTAAGTAAACTGGCGCACCACCATTAAACCTGATCTGCTATCGCGCCGGTAGGAGATCCTCTGGATCGAATATATCCGGCGATAACGGCCGCGCGCTCGTCGAGTGGCTTTTTCGCACCAAATTCTGCACGGTATCGATGTCTTCGCGATCCAGATCGCGGGCAAACGCGAAGGCCCGGTTCGATTCCGGCATTGCCACTCGATATCCGGCTGGAAACAGGCGCACCAGCTCATCGTGCAGCAGCAGCCGCGACGCCGCCAATCCGTCGGGATATTTCAGGGAGATCAGCCAGGTGTCGCCATCGTCTCTGAGCAGGGCGCCGGTAGCAAAAGGAGGGGGCGAAAGCTCGCGCAGATTTTGAAGGGCGCGCGACTTCCAATCGAGACCGTGCGCGTCCCAGGCTTGCTGGATTGCGTTGGTAACGGGCCGAACCGTAACTCCATCCAGCAGCACCGCCCAAGTCTCGACGATTCCGTGCGCTCCGAGCACCGAGTAGAGGCCGGGGCAACGAGCGGTTCCAACGCAGGCGGCGGGGACAAATACGGGCAGCAGTTGCGAGATAGGAAGGCCTTCAGGGCCGTAGGCCGAGCCGCTGACCGCGGTGACAAGCGGTTGCATTCCTTACTACTATCGGCCGAGGGCCAACAATCGAGCTAAGGTACAGGCATGATCCTGGATGGGCTTTTTTACCGATGTGGCAGGTCAAGGAAGCCGCCGCCCAGCTCGCCGTTCCGGGCTAGACTATACTGGATTTAGATCCAGCTTTCCGCGAGTAGGAGTTTTCACGCATGTTTGATCTGTTTCGTAGCCGCGCCAAGGCCACGCGAATTTTGCTGGGCGGTCTGCTCGGCATCGTCGCGCTCTCGATGCTGGTTTACCTGATCCCCGGCACCGGCGTCACCGCCGCCGATTCGAGCTCGGACCAGGTGGTGGCGGAGATCGGAAAAACCACCGTGACGGTAGGCCAGGTGCAGCAGCAGTTGCGGAACCTCTTGCAAAACCGGCAACTGCCGCCCGAATTCGCCGCTACCTACATTCCCCGTCTCGTGGACCAGGCGATTGCCGATCGCGCGGAAGCGTACGAGGCCCAGCAGCTAGGTTTGCGAATTTCCGATAAGGACCTGGCGAACACGCTCCGCTCCCAGCCCTTCGGGAGTCTCCCCCCGGACCAGTACCAGCAGTACGTAGAACAGCAATTCAACCTCTCGGTGCCGGACTTCGAAGAAAACCTGCGCGCCAAGATGTTTCAGGACGAGCTGGAAAGACTGACATTGGAAGGCATTATCGTGCCACCGGCCGCCGTGGAGGCAGAGTATCGCCGCCGCAACGAAAAGATCAAGGTGGATTACATCGGATTTTCCGCGGCGAAGCTGGCCGCCGATATGAAGCCCACTGCGCAGCAGATCCAAGACTACTTTACGAGCCATGCGGCCAATTTCACGATTCCTGAGACGCGAGACGTGCAGCTCATCATCGCCGACCAAGCCCAGGTAGCGAATACGATCCAGGTGAACGATGACCAGATTCAGGCTTATTACAACGCTCACCGCGACGAATACCGGACGCCGGAGCGCGTGCACGCGCGGCACATTCTCTTGAGCATCACCAATAAGCCCAAAGACGAGGTTCCCAAGATCAAGGCGCAAGCCGAAGCGCTGGACAAACAGCTTAAGGCTGGGGCGGATTTCGCCGAACTTGCCAAGAAGAACTCCCAGGATCCCGGCTCGGCCCAGAAGGGCGGCGATCTGGGATGGGTCTCGCGCGGCCAGATGGTGAAGAATTTCGAGGACGCGGTTTTCACGCTCAAGCCGAACGAGATCAGCGACGTCGTGACCACCGAATACGGGTTCCACATTATCCAGGTGCTGGAGAAACAGCCGGCACACCTGCAAACCCTGGATGAGGTGAAGCCGGCGATTATCACGACGCTCAAGAATCAGACCGTATTCGACCGTATGCAGGATCTGACGGATAAGGCGCACGCCGAATTGGCTAAAACGCCGCAGAACGCCCAACAGATCGCGATGCAGTTCGGTCTCCAGTTTGTGAATATTCCCGCCTATCGTCCCGGCGCTCCTATTGCCGAGCTTCCCGGCGACAAGCAGGTGGGAGCCCTTGTGCAGTCCATGAAACCGGGCGAAGTGAGCGACGTCGCCCAAGCCGGCAACAAGTTAGCCATCGCAACGGTTACCGCCGTGCATGCTCCGCATCCGGCCACGCTCGCGGAAGTGGAAGACCAGGTGCGAAAGGCTTTCCTCAGCGAGCAATCCACTCGGGTGGCGAAAGAAAAGGCGGAGCAAGCGGCCGAACTGCTCAAGCACAACGGCGGCGATTTGAAAGCGGCCGCCAACGCCACGGGCGCCGAAATCACCAGTACGGATTTCTTCACCAGCGCGGGCGCGGTTCAGGGTATGGGCCCCGCCGCTCTTCTGACCGATTACTTCAATAAACCGGTGGGAACCGTTTTTGGTCCCCTGGAGGCGGCGAATCTGCTGGTGGTCGGAACGGTAACGGGGCGCCAGGACGCCGATATGTCGCAACTCGCGCAACAGCGCGATACTTTGATCTTGCAGCTCAAGGATAAGGAGGCGACGGACCGGATCCTGCTACTCAAAGACAGCATCATGACCGGCTTAATTAAGAGCGGGAAAATCAAAAAGCATCAAGCGGTGATTGACCGCTTGGTAGCGCAGTACCGCAACGGCAACAGCTAAGCTGGCAACCGCGAGCCGAGTAATCGCATGATCCATGCTGCGCTGGACTTCCTCCGGACGCTCACCACGCCGGATCGTCTGATCCATCTGCTGTCCACCGTGCTTTACGGCTGGTTGGGGTACGTGACGCTGGCCGCCATCGTGTTCGCCGAAACCGGCTTGCTGGTGGGGTTCGTTTTTCCGGGAGATTCGTTGCTTTTCACCATCGGCGTGGTAGCTGGGGCTGGGCAACTGAACATGACGATCATGATCGTGTTATTGACCGCGGCCTGCCTGGCCGGCGACTGGTGCGCATATCTGCTTGGCCGGCGCACGGGTCCAGCGATTTTCAACCGGCCCGATTCGCGCTTCTTCAAACAGGAGCACTTGCAGCGCACCAACGCGTTCTACGCCAAGCACGGCGGCAAGACGATCATCTACGCGAAGTTCGTGCCCATCGTCCGCACGTTTGCACCGTTTATCGCCGGTGTGGCGAATATGCGGTACCGGAACTTTCTAACCTTTGACGTTTTCGGCGCCACCGGCTGGGTCATCTCGATGACCGTGCTGGGCTCGCTGCTGGGCCGGATTCCCTTCGTGCAACACAATTTCGAGAAGTTCGTTCTGCTGGTGGTTTTCGTCTCGCTGCTGCCGGTGATGCTGCACGCGGTGCAGGGATTGCGCAGCCGCAAACCGGCGCTACAGCCGGGCGACTAAACGCTCCACGGCGGCGCGCACCACTGGATCCCGATGCGCCTCCACCTCGTCGCCTTTGGCCACGCCTATGGCCTGGTTGAAAATCTCTTGTTTCAGCCGGCTCTGCACCCAATCGCGCTCCTGTGCCCACTCGCCCACCGAAGGCTGGATATCGCGCTGGCCGGCGTAGACTTGAAAATCTTCGAGCAGCGCGGCAGTCACCTCGAACTGGGGTTGGTTTACGTCAAATTTAGGCTCATGCTTCTGGATGTACTCGGTCGCGAACGTCGCAAAGATTCCGCTGGCGTCCAGGGCGATACGCAAGCGGGTCTGCGGCTCGGGGCCAACCACAAAGTCCGGCTGAATCCCTCCGCCACCGGCGACTGCGCGTCCGGAATCGGTATGGAACTGCGCGGCCTGCT
>JASIGB010000075.1:0-6319 GCA_030045355.1 Bryobacteraceae bacterium | reverse complement strand
GCGGGGTGGTTGGCGTATAGCCATATCGCAATTACTGATCTCCCGATGTCGGCGGCGTTCGCGGCGGCGATGCTCGGGGTTTTCGGGAAGGCGAGCGCGAGAGAGTTCGTCGCGGCGGGCGTTTTGCTCGGAGTCGCGCTGCTCGCGAAGGGATTGGTGCCACTGGTGTTGTTCATTCCGGCGCTGTGGTTCTTGCGGCGTCGGTGGCGGGAGCTGGCGGGGCTGTTTGCGGCAGCGGGCGTGGTGGCGTTGCCGTGGTATGCGCTGGTGAGCGCGCGAAATCCGGGGTTCCTGGGCGACTTCATCTGGAAGCATCACTTCGGGCGGTTCCTGAATACGGCCTTGCAGCACGGGCAGCCTTTCTGGTTTTACGTTCCGGTATTGCTGGCGGGACTGTTCCCGTGGACGCCGCTGGTTGGCGTGGCGGCGAACGCAGGTCTGTTTCGAGACGTCCGTTTGCGATTTTTGCTGGTGTGGTTCGCGTGGGGATTTGTGTTCTTCTCGGCGTCGCGCAACAAGCTACCCGGATATCTGCTGCCGCTGCTGCCGGCGGTCGCGGTGCTGATGGGGATTGGCCTCGAACGAAGCGCGCATGCGAAGTATTGGCTGGCGGCCTGTGGCGCTTTGTTCTGCCTGGAACCGCCGCTGCTCGAGATACTGCCGCAGGCGCTGGCGAATGGACTGTCGCACACGGCGTTTCATCTCGGGCTGGCGAGCATCGTCGCGGGTGTGGCGCTGGCGGCGATGTGCGTGGTGGGACGGCCGGAGCGGAGTGTGGCGGCGCTGGCGCTTTTTGCCACGGTGACCGTAGTTTGGGTGGTGTGGCGGGTGTATCCGGAGATGGACCGGGAGTTGTCAGGTCGACAGGCAGCGACGGTGACGTGCCTGCCGCAGACGAATCGGTCGCAACGCTACAGTCTGGAGTATTATGCGGGACGGAGGCTCAGCGATTGTAAATGACGCGCAAATCTAGTAATCTCTATAGACATAGGGGTAATTATGGCTGTTGACGTACCCACCAACCTCCTGAACCTGCAAGCCGAGACCGAGGCGGAATACGACGCCACCGTGCGGCGTGACATCGAGCTGTTCCGTTCCTACGCGGAGAAGTACATGGCCGGCGCGCTGAGCGACGACGACTTTCGCGCGCAGCGGCTGCGGCGCGGCGTCTATAGCCAACGTCAAGCCGGCGTGCACATGATTCGCACCAAGATACCGGGCGGATCGATGACGGCGGACCAGATGGATCGGCTGGCCTTGATCGCGGATGAATTCGGCGGGGGCAAGGGACACCTGACCACGCGTCAAAACATTCAGTATCATTTTGTTCCGCTGCCGCGCGTCGCGGATCTGCTGCACAAACTGGCCGATTTCCGGCTGACGACGCGCGAGGCGTGCTACAACACGGTGCGTAACGTGACAGCGTGCCCGCTCGCCGGCCTGCTGGCGGAGGAACCTTTCGATGTTCGTCCGTACGCGCGACAGGTGGCATTCGCGTTCCTGCACAAGGAACTGACCGACGCTATGCCGCGGAAGTTCAAGATCGCGTTTTCGGGCTGCCACGAAGATTGCATGGTGGGTTCGATCCACGATATCGGACTACGCGCGGTGATTCGCGACGGGCGGCGCGGGTTCCGGATGGTGGTGGGCGGCGGGTTGGGTCCACTGCCGGTGGAAGCGCACCTTTTGGATGAATTCGTCCCAGTAGAGAATCTGGTGCATCGGTGCGAGGCGGTGCTGCGGCTGTTCAACACTTACGGCAATCGCAAGAACAAAAACATGGCGCGATTGAAGTTCGTAGTGCGAGGTCGCGGCTGGGAGTGGGTGAAAGAAGAGATTGAGAAAAACTACCAGGACATCCTGGCTAATGGCGGAATAGCGACACCCGAAGTCGTACCGGACGGTTTTGGTGGTTTTCAAGCAGTGCCACCACCACTGGGGACAGGCGCCGAGCTGCCGCCGGTGCTGACAGGGAATGGACGCTCGGATCCGGCATACGAACGATGGCTGGAGACTAACATCCGCGAGCAGAAGCAGACCGGGTATGCGATGGTGACGGTGAACGTCCCCCAAGGGAATTTATCTGGGAAGCAAATGCATGGTTTGGCGGAGATTTCCCGTACCACCGGCGATAGCCTGCTGCGGGTAACGGTGGACCAGAACCTTGTGCTAGCTTACATACCCCTGAGGACGCTTCCGCAGGTTTATTATGCACTGGAGCGGCTGGGGCTGGCGGAAGCAGGAGCGTACGAGATCGGCGATGTCACGACATGTCCGGGAGCTTACAGTTGCAACCTGGCGCTGACGAAGTCAATGAATTTAGGCGCAGCCTTGGCCGAAGTGGCCAAGAGCTATGCGGATGCGCGGGTACGGGAGCTGCGGATCAAGATTAGCGGGTGCCCGAATTCGTGTGGACAGCATTGGATCGGCGACATTGGGTTTTACGGAAACGCGCGGAAGATCGACGGCCGGGAAGTCCCGTATTATTTGATGCTGCTGGGGGGCGGGTACGACGGCGAAGGCATTATGCGGTTCGGCGTGGCGGTCCAGAGCATTCCCGCGCGGCTGGCGCCCGAAGCAGTGCGGCGGGTGCTGGATCACTATATCGCGAAACGGCAGGACGGGGAAAGCTTCCGGGAGTATGTGCTGCGGCACAAAGTGGAGACGTTCCGCGGGCTGACGAATGATCTGGTGAAGCCGCCCGAGTTAGCGCCGGAGATGTACCGGGATTGGGGCGATGAGGTGGAGTACTCGCTGCAGTTGGGGCGCGGGGAGTGCGCCAGTTAGGTCTGTAGCCCACGCACTCTTGCGTGGGGCGTGCGTTCACATGGGCCCTGAGGGCGCCCCTGAACGCCACAGGGTTTGTAGCCCACGCACTCTAGCGTGGGGATGGCACGCAGGAGTGCGGGCCCCACAATTCGGTTAAGCGCGTTTTGACGAGCGGGCGCTCTGGGTTTTAGCGGCTTCGATGAAGGCGCCGTTGGCCAGGGCGAAAGCTGGGATCGAGATGGAGCGATCTACCAGATCCGCCATGGCGTGAACGGCCAGGCCTTCGGCTTCCTTGATAAAGGTCAAGCCGCAGGCGTCCGAATCGTAGTCGACATTGACGCAATCGCCGCCGCGCACCTGATCGGTAGCGATGAGGTTCGACATGGGCTGCACCAGCAGGCGTTCGATGGCGCGCTTCAGGTGGCGTGCGCCGTATTTCAAATCCGTGCCTTCGCGCAGCAGGAAATCGCGGGCATCGTCGGTCATCTTGAACACGAAGGAGCGTTCGGGGGAGGTGTTGAAGATGCGCTGCTGGACCATGTTGAGCTCGATGTCCAGGATCTTGCGCAGCTCGCCGGTACCGAGCGGCTTGAAAGTGACGATCTTGTCCAGACGATTGATGAACTCGGGAGTGAACTTGCGCCGCGCGGCTTCGATGCCGCTGCGCACGATCTTACCGTTCAGCTTTTCGTCCACGACACCATTCTGGGACTGACGCGAACACTCCGGGGCGTTGAAACCCAGGCGCGGGTTCATGAGGGCGCTCATTTCGCTGGCGCCCAGGTTGCTGGTCATGAAGATAAGGGCGCGGGAGAAATCGACCTTGCGATTGTCGCCCAAGGTGAGGGTGCCTTTGTCGAGAATGCCCAACAATAAATTCCACAGCGCGTCACTGGCTTTTTCGATTTCGTCGAAAAGGACAAAGCTGAGCTTGCAGGCATCGGTGTGATACTGGTTCAGAACTTCCTGGCTCAGCAGCGGATGAGTCTCGCGATGACCCAGGTAACCGGGAGGCGAGCCGATCAGCTTGGCGATCTCGTGGCTGTGCTGGAATTCCGCGCAGTCGATTTTGATGACTGCGCGAGGATTGCGCACCAGCGCTTCGGCGGTAGCCTCGACGATGCGCGTCTTGCCCGATCCTGTTGGCCCGAGAAAAAGGAAGTTTCCGATGGGACGGCCGGCGGGCGACATCCCGGTGAGGTTCATCTGGTAAATATTGACAATCTGCTGGATGGCTTCGTCTTGGCCTACGATCATGCGCCGTAAGCTAGCTTCCAAAGCCTCCGCATCCCGCCCGGTTTTCGTCGGATCTAAAGGAACATTAACCCGTAACATTTTCTTCTGGGCCCCTTTCACAACCAATCCACACTTTCTAACAGCAAATCGCATGCCATACTTTGGGACCCCGGTAAAAGCCTTACTTACGTGGTTTTGCTGGCCTGACTTCAACCTGACTTACCAGAGTCCTTTCTGGCATTCGCAACATCATGAGTACAATCTCCCCAATGTCTTCGGGCGCGATCTTCCAATCCGATTTGTTCTCTGCGCCACTGAATGATGTATCGACGCTTCCGGGCATAATGTGAGAGACCCGCACGTTCTGATAGCGCTCATCCATCATCATGGCCTCGGTGAACCCGTGGAGGCCAAACTTGGACGCGTTGTAAGCCGCGCCGCCGGCGAAGGCATTTTTGCCAGCCAGGCTACCTATATTGATGATGTACCCGGCGCCACGATTCCGCATGCGGGCGAGCGCCTGGCGCGAGCAATAAAACACTCCCGACAGATTTGTTTCCAGGGTTTCCCGCCACTGTTCCACGGTCAGCTCCGCCACCTGGCGCATGATTCCCACACCCGCATTGTTCACCAGGATGTCGGGACCTCCCAACTCGCCATCGATCCATTCAAACAACGCCTCAACCTCCGCGCTTCCTCTTACATCGGCAGCTTTGCCAAGCACTTTACGCCCCGGGGGCGGTTGCCCTACTCCGTGCTCCGACTCAGCGGCGAGGCGGCGGAGGGCGTCGTCCACGCGGGCCTGGTCGCGTCCACAGATCGCGACCGATGCCCCAGCGGCTGAGAGAGCTCGCGCAATCGCGAATCCGATGCCGCGGGTGGCGCCGGTGATGAGGGCGGTGCGGCCATGCAAGAAAGTTTCGTTCATGAATCCATGGTATTGGGCCGCACGGGGGCGGCGGGCTACGCGCTGCGGCGGGGGTGCGGCGGCTGCCGGGCCGGGCTCGGCGGCGCTACCGTGAGACCTGAGCTGGCTGTACTGGTCGCAGATGAGCGGAAATGACGGCCGAGTGGTAGGCGGTGGGCAAGCAGCTCTCGACTAAAATCCTGCGAATGCGGCCCACGAGTAGATGGCCGTGAAGGCTGCGAACAACAGCGTTATTCCAAAATATCCCGCCTTGACCCACCAGACGGTCAAGTACTCCCTGACGTCGAAGATCCCCTGCAGGGCCAGGCGGATGCCCCAGAACACAGCGATGTAGGCGCAGAAGCCACGAGCCAGGTTGCTTCCGCCGGCGAGTTCGCGGGCGTTCAGAATGCTGAGCGTGGCGAAGGCGAGGATGGAGAGAACGATATATCCGCCGTACACCCAATACATCTGGCGATGGAGGCGCGAGAGGCCGCGCAGTTGGTCTCGCCAATTCAGGCGCAATGGAACGAGCGCAGAGGCAATCAAAACTCCTAGTTGCCCGATTCCGGCGTAGGTGATCCAACGTGTGATCGACGCGCCGGTCACAAGGCACCTATCTCGCGCATAAACGGGACAACCACGCCCACGACAAAGCGAGGATGGAATAGCAGCAAAATGGGGCCGATCAACACCACCATCGCGAAGGTTCGTCCCGGCCAACCGCGACCCAAGCCAAGCCGGCGGCCGAAGGCGCTGCGCTCGATGATGATTGCCGTCCCCTGAATCGCAAAGTAGAGAGTTGGACCTCCATATCCGCCGCGCGCGGGAACGGAGATGACCAGCTCGTGTATCGCGCCGCTGAATAGGAATCCGGCGAGCAGGCCCAGGCTCGGGCCGAGCCGCGAGGTGAGTGGACGGAAGAGGAAGCGGTGTGTCAAATCGCGAAACGCCGTATTCCAACGGCGGCCCCAAAACTCGGTCAGGCTGGTAGACGCCATGGGACGGTTCATCAGAGGCTGGGCATCGAAGCCAAGACCGCGCCAAAAACAGGAGAGCAGATGGAAGACGCCGAAGTGAAGGATCAGAACGATTCCGATCATTCCTGTCCACCCGGTGAGGTACTCGTGCTGCGGAGGAATGGTTCGAGCCATGCTGAACAGCACAATCGCGCCGAGCGCGGCCTTGCCGGCCGCGGTTAGCCATTCGATCGACAGGGGGTTCGAAACCTTTGAGCTTCGTGGATTTCCGAGGAATGTTTGGGCATCCATTCCCGGCCAAGCGAGCAAGTATCCAGCATGTTTCCAGGCAGGCGCGTTTGGAACGCGAGCGGCCGTCCAGGTGGTGAGTTTACAGCCCGCGTAAAGCGCGATCGCCAGGACCGACATTAATTCCCAGGAAGGCATC
>JASIGB010000786.1:0-5125 GCA_030045355.1 Bryobacteraceae bacterium | reverse complement strand
CCTTGCTGGCCATGTTTTTGCTTTATGTGCTGTTCGGAAGCTTTTTCACCGTCAATACGGCCGAAGTGGCCGTCATCACGCGTTTCGGCAGGTTCCTGCGCATCGCTCAGCCGGGCTTGAACTGGAAAAGCCCGTTCTTCGACACGGTGGCCGGCACGGTCAGCCTGCGCGTGAATCAGCTCCCGTTGACCATGGAGACCAAAACCAAGGACAACGTGTTCGTGACCATTCCGATTTCCGTCCAGAATCGCGTGCGGCCGGAAAAGGTTTATGATGCGTTCTACAAGCTCTCCGATCCGGACGCGCAGATCAAATCGTACGTGGAGCAAGTGATCCTGGGGCACGTGCCGGGCATGACGCTGGATGAGGTTTTCGCCAGCCAATCCAGCATCGCGGCGGCGGTGAAGCAGGAATTGGATTCAGACATGGCGGCGTTCGGCTATGAGATCGTCAACGTGCTGGTGACCGACATCGTGCCGGACGCCAAGGTGAAATCGGCCATGAACGATATCAACGCGGCGCAGCGCGAACAGGTGGCGGCCAATGCGCGCGGCGAGGCCGATAAGATCCTGGTAGTGAAGAAAGCCGAGGCCGAAGCCGAGAGCAAGGCCCTGCAAGGGCAGGGCATCGCGAATCAAAGGAAGGCGATTATCGAAGGGCTACAGGCATCGATCGAGCAGTTCCAGAAGGTGGTGGAGGGCGCCTCCGCGCGGGAGGTCATGCAGTTGGTGATGGTGACCCAGTATTTCGACACGCTGAAATCCATCGGCGAGAGCGATAAATCGAACACGCTGTTTCTGGCGCACTCGCCGATGGCGGTGAAGGAAGTTTCCGATCAAATCATGCAGGCCATGCTGGTGGCCGGCCGGGCGAATGTTTGATCAAGCTGCGCCCGGCGGCTGAAACCGGTCAGCTTTTTGGCCCGGGCATGATCTGCACGTTCATTCCCTCGGGATCCTTGATGTGGAATCCGGCGTCCAGATTTTCTTCCGCGGTAATGCCCATCGCCTTGAGTTGCTCAGTCACGCGCTGCCGGTTGAAGTTTTCGACGCCGATGGCGAAATGATCCACAATCGCGAAGGGCTCCTTGTGGTGTAGCGAAACGATGATTTTCGATGAGCCGAGACGCGAGATTTCATTGGGTTTGTCCTCGCCCAACACCTTGAGCCCGAACACCTTCTCGTAGAACGCAACGGCGCGCGGCAGATCGCTGACCTGGATGCTGATGTGGTCGATATTCACGCCTTTCAGCCCCTCGGCCTCCTGGGCCGATGCGACAGAGGATGCGGCGCCGGACGCGGCGAGCATTGCCAGGCCTTGAATCAACCCGCGGCGCGAGAGCGCTCCTTTCTCAAAACGGCTCACTAAATCTGAGATGATCGCTTCCATATTCCCTCCTTCGGCTTAATCATTCTGCCACAGCGTGGCACTGGAAGGATGCACGAAAACGCAGTCCGTTGCGTCTAAAGCCTCAGATGACCAAGATCGTCTTGCTCGCCGTAATCTTCGTTTCCGCCGCCGCCGCGCAGCCGCCGGTCATTCGGGTGATCCGGAATGGCTCGGTTTCGGCCTACTCTGGCAAAACGACTACCAATGTAATCGGCCTGTCCGCTGTCTCGGGACCCCTAGAAACCTGGCTGCTGGAACTTCACGATTCCTTCGGGAGTCTGGAAGATCTAGATAAAGCGGTCAGCAGTGCTTGGACTCCACCTTCGCAGCCCGGCGGGGTGGTGGGTGGGAATAGCGCGCTCGCGGCGCCGCGGGCATTCATCGCGAGGCTCCTGGCTGGGTTGAGCTATCGCCCGGAACAGTGGATGCAGGATCTCCCCAAAACGCGCTATCTGGACGTCGCCGTCTATAAAACTCCGGCCGAGGGATACGCCGATTTCGCGAAATTCCTGAAAACCAGGCGCGCCCTGATGAACAGTGTGAATTTGGATCGCCCGGCGGTGACCTACCAGGTGGTTTCAGGAGAAACGGCGGGGACGTATATCGTAATCACTGCGCTGCCTTCGCTGCGCGTTCTGGACGATGCGAAACCGGCAACGCCGGCCTATGCCGAGGGTGACCAAGCGGCCGCCCGGAAAGCGGCCGCGGATATCGAGACGGCAAGCGAGCACAGCTTGTTCCGCGTGGATCCCCGGATCAGCTATGTGTCCGACGATTTCGCCGCGGCCGACACGAGCTTCTGGCGTCCCGGCAATTAAGGCTACTTTTAGACCTACTTCGCTCGCATGTGAGCGCGGTCCTTTTCATTTTCATTGCAAATGGTCTCGAAGACGTCGGAATCGGGCAGCGCGTCGTAGGAGAAGCGGATCGTGAAGGGTCTGGTGTACATCACCGGATCGTCGAAGGTCATTTCGACATCCAGGTGTCCGAAATCGCGGCGGCGGAAACGCTCGGTCATGTGCATGGCCTCGCTGCGCGGGTGACCGCTGACATCCAGCCAGCCGAGGTCGTTGAAACCGGCGGATTCAACCACCAACGTATCGCCTTGCCATTTGCCCGCCGAATAGCCGAGCCAGGCGGGTTGCTCGAATTCTTTAGGCAGCTCGCGCCCATCGGTATAAACCTGTCGATGCGTCCCGTCGGTTTCATAGAAAATCACCAGCTCGCGCGGCGATTGGACGAATTTCACGGCTTCAGATACCAAACCGGCCGCCGGGAATCCGAGCGGAAGGCATTGGCTGCCGGGCGACTCTTCGGCGCCTGAGGCGCGCCGCCGAAAAATTTCCGCGGCCGCCGGGCGCATGGGCATTTCATCGGGCTTGAAATCCACCAGGATGTTCGCACCGTATTTGGAGATGGTGTCCAGCTCCATGCCCAGGATGCGGCTGTGGTCGGAGCGCTCCACGGCAGCCGCGCCGAGGATGCGCTTGAACTCCTCGACCGAGGTGGGGTGCACGTGCCAGGCGCCGGAAAGGTCCGGATGCCCGTCAAGCGCGCGCGGCGCGGGCGCGGGGAGGTCGGGTTTGCCGCCGGCTGTACGAGGCGTGCCGGAGGGAACATAGTTCAACCATTGGGCCGAAGCGGCGAAGGTCGCGAGCGCGGCGCAGAGGAGCAGCCGATGTGTCATGGGAGTTCTCCTGAGTCTCACAATGCTAGCGCAAGATGATGGGAAGAAGGACCACTGTGGGACCGAATCGACTATACGGCCGCCTGACGCGCTGCCACCGGCGTGGCTCCCATGATCAGGAGCCAGAAGATGATTCCTCCCTCGCCGAGCAGCGCCGGGGAAGCGACGCGCGAAACTCGGTCCACATATTCAGGAAACAGCAGGCCAGTACCCGCGATTGCCAAATATCCAAGGCCGCTCACCAGAAGCAAAACACCCAGGATTCGTGGAAGGAATCCCGAGCGGAATACCAGTTTTCCAAAAGGAAAGAGCCACAGGCCCGCGAATACTTCGTTGATCAGAAATCCATGATCATGAACGCGGAGAAACAGCGTGGCCAGTGAGGCCTGCTGCGGTTTTTCGAGCGCGAAGGCGAAAGGCTCACCGCGCGCGAGGAGGAGCGCGGCAACGTCGTTCAGCACGTTGAGGAAATCGAGGACGCACGGCATCAGGCCGCCCAGAATCACCATGAGGACGGCGAGTTCGCGGTCGACGCCTTTGAGCAGCTCGTAGAGCGCCAGCGCCGCCAAGAGACAACCGAGGCCGGCGATCAGATCGGAGACCATGCCGCAACGGAAGAGCAGTTCGTGGGCGGCGATGTTTTGAATTGTCGCGGCCGGGTCGTCGCGCAGGATGAGAGTGCGGCCGACGTACATCGGTCGGATCACCGAGAAACCCGTCAGCAGATAAAGGCATCCGGCGATTCTGCCGGGGTTATAGCTCCAAGCCATGTTTTTCTCGACGGAATACGCAGCGGTGTATCGAATCTTAGCGCACCATCGAGGAAGTTCGCATTCCATGGCTACAGGCGGTCCAAGCCTGCGCCCATCGCCAAGAAGAAGTATCAGCGATTTTGATATGCTTTCCCGAGGGAGATTTGGGAGGTACGACGGATGAAGTTTCGGGCGTTGAAGGCTCGAGCGCTGAAGGTTCGGGCAATGATCGAATGCGCCGTTCTCGCGGCAGCGCTGATGTTCGCCTCGGTGGCCCAGGCGCATCATAGCAATTCCGCGTTTTATGTCACCAAGGTGATCACCATCAAGGGCGTGGTCAAGGAATTCAAATGGAGCAATCCGCACGTCTGGGTGATCGTGGAGGTGGACGACGGCAAGGGAAACAAAGTGGAGTGGAAGGCGGAGGGCCGGCCGCCGGGGATCCTGTTGCGCGCCGGATGGACGCCGAAATCGCTGGTACCGGGCGAGACGGTGACTATCGATTTAAGCCCAGCGAAGGACGACAGCGCGTCCGGGCTGATCGCGCGCGTGACCAAGGAAGACGGGACGATTCTTCCCAACGCACCGCCGCCGACAGAGTAATGCCATGAAACTGACGCTCGCCACCACTTTTTTCGCGCTTTGCGCGGTCTTGCCGGTGCAATCGGCGACGCCGCCGGACTTCTCCGGCGTGTATTATCCGATCAATCCGTTCGGGAATTTCCGCGGCGGACCGCGTGCGGGTGGTCCTCCACCAGCGGGTGCGCGCAGCGGACCGCCGCCGCGGCCGACAGCTTCGGCGCCGCTCTCCGACGGCTCGCGCGGGCGCACTCCCAATGAGCCGTTGCTTACGCCTGAGTACATGGCGAAATGGGAAATGATCAGCAAAACGCGCATCGCCGGGTCGTCGGAATACGATCCCGTCGCGCGCTGCCTGCCGCCCGGAATGCCCGCCATGATGTCCATGGCCTACGGGATGGAAGTGATGCAGACCAGGGACAAGATCACGTTCTTCAGTGAACTGAACGACGCGCTACGCCGCGTGTATCTGGATGGCCGCAAGCCGTCCGAGACGGTGCTGGAAGACCCGACCTACGCCGGGTATTCGACCGGCCATTGGGAAGGCGACACGCTGGTGGTGGATACCGTGGCGCTGCGCGACGACACGTTCATCGAAGGTTTCACGCCGCACAGCGATCAAATGACGGTGCACGAGCGCATCCAGTTGAAGGAACCGACGCTGCTGGAGGACACGATCACGGTCACCGATCCGAAAGCGCTCACGCAGCCGTGGACT
>JASIGB010000785.1:0-16664 GCA_030045355.1 Bryobacteraceae bacterium | reverse complement strand
TCGGACACACCAAGGGCGCCTTTACCGGCGCGGTGAACACGCGCGTGGGACTCTTCGAGCAGGCGCACCGGGGGACGATTTTTCTGGATGAAATCGGTGAGCTCCCTCTGCCTCTCCAGGCCAAGCTGCTGCGCGTACTCCAAGAGCGAGAAATCCAGCGCATCGGCAGTTCGGAGCCGTTTCCCATCGACGTGCGGGTGATCGCGGCGTCCAACGCGAACCTGCTGGAAGCGGTGGCGAATCGCCGCTTCCGCGAAGATCTATACTATCGCCTGAACGTGGTCGCGCTGCGCATGCCGGCGCTGCGCGATCGTCCCATGGACATCCCTGAGCTGGCCGAACATTTTCTGCACAAAATATCGGAAGGCGAGCCGGCGTGGGGAAAGCGCCTTTCGACGCAGGCTCTGGAAATGTTCGTGCGGTATGCCTGGCCCGGCAACGTGCGCCAGCTCGAACACGCCATTGAGGCCGCGTGCGCGCTCAGTGGAGCCCGCTCCATCCTCTACCCCGGCGATTTCGATCTGCCGGCTGAAGTGCAAGCTTTGGAATTCGGGCCGCTTTCTTCCCTCGACGTTCCCGAGGGCGGGATCAACTTCGAAGAGTTGATGACGGGAATCGAGCGCAGGCTGCTCGAACGCGCGCTGGCCAAATCGGGCGGCAACAAGGCCCGCGCCGCGAGCATGCTGCACATGAAACGCACCACGCTGCTCTCCAAGTTCAAGTCGCTCGAAGTCTGCGCGTAGTATTCCATGGCTCAAGCGCGTGCCATCGCGAAACCGGCGCCGCCCAGTGGCCTAAAGCCCCCGGCCGCATTGCAAGGAATGACCCTCTCCGGCGCCGGCGAGCTGGCCGTGCCCATTGCGGTACTGCTGATCGTCATCGCGCTGATCACGCCGCTGCCCAGCTTCATGCTGGACATCCTGATCGTGCTCGATCTGATGATGTCGGTGATCGTCATGATGGTGGCCATGTACATCGGACGGCCCGTGGAGTTCAGCGTTTTTCCCACCGTGCTTTTGCTGCTCACGCTTTTCCGGCTCGCGCTCAACGTGTCGTCGTCGCGGCTGATTCTGCTCAACGGCAACACCGGAACGTCGGCGGCCGGCCACGTGATCGAAGCGTTCGGCAGCTTTGTCGTGGGCGGCAACTACATTATCGGCGCGGTGATTTTCTGCGTGTTAATCGCCATCCAATACGTGGTCATCAACCACGGTTCGGTGCGCATTTCCGAGGTCACCGCGCGCTTCACCCTGGATGCTCTGCCCGGCAAGCAAATGTCGATCGACGCGGACCTGAACGGCGGCCTGATCGACGAGGCCGAAGCGCGCCGCCGCCGCCGCGAATTATCGAGCGAAGCCGAGTTTTACGGCGCCATGGACGGCGCTTCGCGCTTCACGCAGCGCGACGCCATCGCCAGCATCATCATCACCGGCGTCAATATCATCGCCGGCTTTCTGATCGGCGTTCTGCAGCACCGCATGGATCTCGGGCGCGCCATCCAAACCTATACCGTGCTCACGATCGGCGACGGACTGGTGACGGTGATCCCGGCGCTGATGATTTCCATATCGGGCGGCTTGATCGTGACGCGCGCCAGCTCGGATTCCAAGCTCGGAGCCCAGTTTCAAAACCAAGTGTTCGGAAAATCCGAGCCCCTGCTGCTCGCAAGCGGCGTGCTCATCACCCTTTCCTTGTTCCCCGGACTGCCCACCATTCCCTTCCTGGCGCTGGGCAGCGGGCTGGGCGCCATCGCCTGGCGCATGCGTCGGAAAAACGACGCCGCCGTCAAAACCTCGACGGAAACGGCGGAGAAACCCGCCAAGGAAAACGTCGAAGCGCTGCTCATGGTGGACCCACTGACCATGGAAGTCGGGCTCGGGTTGGTGAAGCTGGTGGAAGGCGGAAAGAACTCGCGGCTGCTGCAGCGCATCGCCGGCATCCGTAAGAATCTCGCGTCGCAATTAGGTTATTATTTGCCTCCCGTCAAAGTGAACGACAATCTTTCGCTGCGCTCGCGCGAGTACTCCATCCTGATCAAAGGCGTGGAGATGGGACGCTACGAAATGCCCGCCGGCCAGGAGTTGGCGATACCAGGGCCGAACGTGGACGCGAGCGTGCAAGGCAAGCCTACCAAGGATCCGGCCTTCAATTTAGCGGCTCTATGGATTCCCACCGAACGCGCCGCGCTCGCGCGCACCAAGGGCTACACGGTGGTGGACGACGTGAGCGTGATGGGCACGCACCTATCCGAAGTGGTCCGCCGCCACGCGCACGAGCTCTTCAGCCGGCAGGACGCGAAAGCCTTCTGCGACCGGGTCGCGCAAAACAATCCGAAAGTGGTGGAAGATTTGGTTCCAAAAATGCTATCGCTTTCGGTGGTCCAACGAGTACTTCAGAATCTTCTCAGGGAACGGGTGCCGATCCGCGATTCCGCGACGATCCTCGAGGCCATGAGCGAAGGAGCGCAGATGACGAAGAACCCGGTGTTGCTTACCGAGTACGTGCGGCAGTCGATCCGACGCGCCATCGTGAGTACGCACACCAACCCGCACGGCGAACTGACGGCGTACATGGTGGAGCCCTCGGCCGAACATGCGGTAGAGGCGGCGGTGGAACACAGCGAGCACAACAGCGTGCTCGGCTTGGCGCCGCAGGCGGCACGCGACCTGGTGGGGCGCATTACGCGCAAACTGGAGCGGCCGGATACCTCCGCCGTGGTGCTGGTGAATCCGTCCATTCGCTATTTCGTCAAGCAGTTACTCGAAACCGCGTTCCCCGATGTTACGGTTCTGTCGCACAGCGAAATTCCCCCGGAAATCAAGATCAAGTCGCTAGGGTGGGTCGGATAAGGGTCAATGGAACAAACCTCGTCCATGAGAATCAAATCGTATTTCGCCGATTCGGTGGAGCACGCCATCCAAGAGGCGCGGCAGGAATTAGGCGCCGAGGCCATGTTGATTACCTCGCGCCGCTCGGCGCCGGAAGCCCGCAGCCTGGGTGCGTACGAAGTGGTGTTCGGGCTGCACGCAGGCTCGCCCGGCGAACGCTCCCGCAGCAGCCGGCCGGCAACGGATTTGTCCAAGGACTTGTCGCGGGACCTATCAGGCGAGTTGCAAAACCTGCGGGCGCAGCTGCTGGAAATCAAAAAGACGCTGCAGGGCGCTCGCGGCGCCGAAGCGGGGCCATCGGAATCCGAGGAACTGTTCGAGGAGCTGGTGTCGAACGACCTGGCGCGCACCATCGCGCAAGACATCGTTTCCACCGCCGCGCGTTTGCGGGATCAACTGTCGCGCGAGCAAACCGCGCCGCCGACTGCGTTGCGCGCCTATGCCGCGGAAGTGGTCTCGAACAAACTGCAATTCGCGCCGGCATTCCACAAAGTCTCCGGCGAGAAAGTCTCTGGCGAAGCCCCACGGGTGGTTGCTTTCATCGGGCCCCCCGGCGCGGGCAAAACCACAACGCTGATCAAGATCGCGATCCGGGAGTGCCTGACGGGGCGGCAGCCGGTCCGGATTCTCTCGGTGGACCCGTACCGCGTGGCCGCGCACGAAAGGCTGCGCAGCTTGGCCGCTCTGGTGGGAGTAGGATTCAGTGCCATCAACTCCACCCCCGAATTTCTCGCCGGAGTGGAGGAATCGCGGAACAAAGGCATCGTGCTGGTGGATACGCCCGGCTGCAGTTTGTCGGAGATGGATGGCGCCGAAGAAATCGCCGCCGCGATGGCGCGCGTCGCCAATAAACAAATTCACCTGGTGTTGCCCGCTTCGATGAAGCGCGAAGATCTGATGCGCGCCGTCCGCGCTTACTCAGTATTCGCACCGGATTACCTGCTGTTTACCAAACTGGACGAGACGGCATCCTTGGGAGCCGTGCTCTCGGCGGCGCTCGAAGCCGCCAAGCCGTTGTCGTTTTTCACCACCGGTCAAAACATTCCCGAAGACATCGAACCGGCGCATCCACGGGGATTACTGGCGTCGGTGTTCCAACCGGAAGTCGTGGAGGCCCTCCCGGCGGCATAGATGGCTTCGAACCTCCTCACCAACGCGGCGTTCTACAGTCCGGCTCCAACGCTAGAGACCGCCGAGCGCGATCGCCTGATCCTGGAAAACCTGCCGCACGTGCGCTGGGTGGCGATGCGCATTCACGAGAAAATCGGCGGCGCAGTGCCCTTGGACGACCTGGTCTCTTCCGGCGTCATCGGGCTGATCAATGCCGTCGACAGCTACGATCCCAACTTCAACGTCAAGCTGAAAACCTACGCCGAGCATCGCATCCGCGGCGCGATTTTGGACAGCATCCGCGGCTTGGATGGCATTCCCGTACACAAGCGCAAACGTTTGAAGGACGTCGAAGCGGCGATCGCCAGCGCCGAGCAGCGTCTGCAGCGCGTCCCGACTGAAGAGGAGATCGCGCAAGAACTGAACATGCCGCTGGCCCAATACCAAGAGCTGCTGGCCGAGCTGCGCGGCATCAGCCTGGGTAGTCTGGACGAAATCTCCGATGGTTTTTCCGAAAGCCGGCTGCTGCGCTACGTGCCGCACGACGATGAGAATCTTCCCACGCGCATCCTGGAGCGGGCGGAGCTGGAAAAGCTGCTGGCCGAAGCGGTCAACAAGATGCCGCGCCTGGAGCGAACCATCCTCACCCTGTACTTCAAGGAAGAGCAGAATCTGCATGAGATCGCCGAGATTCTGGGAATCCACACCACGCGCGTCTGCCAGCTCAAATCCCAGGCGGTGCTGCGGCTGCGCGCCTACGTGATCAAGAAATGGCCGGCCACGCGGGGAATCCTCTAGCGCAAGCGATCGAACCATGAGCGAAGCGATCAGATCATGAGCGACCAGGAAACCAACGTCCAAACGCCCGGCGAGACGGCCGAACAGCCCGGCGAGACCATGGCGCCCACGTCGCGTCCGGCCGCGAGTCCGCTGCAGGCCGCGCCGCTGCTGATGGGAGTGAAACTGCCCGTCCGCGTGCTTTTGGGGCGCACCCAGCTTCCGCTCCGGGAAATCGCCCAGCTCGGCAACGGCGCCGTTGTGGAATTGGATTGTTCGCCGGACGATCCGGTGGAGATTGTGGTTAACGATCGCATTATCGCGCACGGCGAAGTCGTCGTGGTTGCGGGCAACTACGGCGTGCGGATTACGAAAATCGCTTCCGGGCACAACGAACCGGAGAGCGACAATCCGGCGAGCGATCTGCGTACGCTGTCGCAAAACCTTAGGTGACGAGTAATGCTTTTGACCCTTCTTCCCTACCTGATCGCCGCCGCCAACTTACTTCTCGTCCTGGGGATCCTGCTCGGTTTGAGCCAACGCATTCGCACGCTTCGCCTCCGCGCGGCGAACCAGGAGAAGATCGCGCAGATCGAAAGCGCCAGCCTTTCCACGGAGATCGGCCAACTCCGCAAGCGCATCCAGGATTTGGAGGATAGCGAAGCGTTCGCCTCCCAAGCGGCGCCCGCCGCCTCCGTCGAGAACAGCCTCAACCAGACCAGCGTCAACCACAACCTACGCAGCAAGGTGCTGAAAATGCATCGCCTGGCCAGACGCCCGAGCGTATCGCCGGAAGCTTGCGCGTAAACCGCGGGGAAGTGGATCTGATGGTGAAGGTTCACAAAATCGTGATGCGCCCTTATGAGGAGCCGGTTCCGGCCGGCGCGGCGGAAAAAGGTTAAACATGACGCCGGAAGAGCGCGATAAAGAAATGCTGAAGCCAAAGGGTAGGGCAGCGAGGATGCGATGACCGTCAACAACAACGACAACCCCGACGTCACCCGGCTGAGTCTCGATCAAACCAGCCTGCAGAAAACCCAGGGAGCCTCGCGCGCGGCCGGCGCCAACACATCCGGAACGGGTAGTGCTTCCGGGGACGATTCCATCTCGCTTTCCAGTATTCCCAATTTTGTCCAGCAAGCCCTCACGTCGTCCTCGTCCGATCGCGCGGCGCGCATCCAGGAACTGCAGGCGCTGGTGGCCAGCGGTCAATATCAGCCGGATGCCCAGACCGTCAGCAGCGCGTTAATCGACGCGCATCTCCAGGGAGCGTAGAGCGCGCGAGCCCGAGGTATGGAGAATGCCACCGAGTATGGCGATGCCCGGGAATGCCTGCGGATGGCGTGCATCCAGATGCGTGAGGTCAAGCGCCTGCTCGCGCGGCCGACGGTGGAAGCGGCCGATGAATCGGCGGCGCTATTGCGCCATGTCGAAGTGCAACTGGGTTGTGTGGCGGCGATTCTGGCGCGCAACGGCGCGCAACCGGACGCGGAGACTCGTTCGAGCGTCGCGGAACTGCAGCGCGAGGTCGCGGTGCTCGCGGCCTTCTTCGCCGGCGCCGACAAGATGCTGGCGGGCTGGCTGAACGCGGTCCGCACGCGCCGCGGCGGATATACCGGCTGCGGCCAGGCAGCGCCGCTGGTCCTGGTGGCAAAGCTCAGCGTGGAAGGCTGACGAGAGGAGGATAGGCCATGGGTAATCTCTTGACGGCATTAAATACGGCGGGCCAGTCTCTCCAGGCGTTCGAGCAAGCCATGGCCGTGACGGAAAACGACGTCACCAACGCTAACAGCCCGGGTTATGCCAACCAAGTGCCCGAGATGGTCTCTCTGAGTTTCCAGTCCACCGGGAGCGGCCCGGCGGGCGGCGTGGAGGAAGTGACGCAAGACACACGCAGCGCGTACGCCGACGCTACGGTGCAGCAACAGCTCTCGCTGCAGGGCCTGTATCAGCAACTCCAGACGAGCCTGACGCCGCTCGAAAATGTTTTCGACGTTTCTTCGAGCAGCCCCATCCCGTCGGCGTTGAATCAATTGTTCCAGAGCTTTTCGCAATGGGCCACGGATCCGAGCGACGCGAACTACCAATCCGCGGTGATCGACGCGGCGCAGCAGACCGCCAGCGCCTTCAACCAAGCCGCCGTGCAGCTCGGCCAGATCCAGACTTCCACCGCGCAGGATATTCAATCCACGGTGACCGAGATCAACCAGGACGCCTCCACCATTCAATCCCTCAATGAGCAGATCGCGCAGAATCCGCAGGCCAACGCCGGACTGAGCGCGCAAATGGAGAGCACGCTCGAGAATCTTTCCGGCCTGGCCAATATCCAGGTAATCACTGGCAGCGGAGGACAGGTCACCGTGCTGCTGGGTGGCCAGACGGCGCTCGTGGAAGGCTCGCAAGTGAACGCCATTCAGGCGGTGAACAATACGGCGTCCAACGCAGGGAACGCCGGCGCGGCCCCGCTCATCAGCATTCAAAACGCGGACGGCAACGACGTCACCAGCCAGATTACCGGCGGCAGTTTGGCGGGATTGCTGAGCGTGTACAACACCACGCTCCCCTCGCTGATCGGCGGAGGGCAGCAAACAGGCGGTTTGAATACGCTCGCGCAGAGCCTCGCCGACAGTGTCAACAGCGTTCTCGAGCAGGGTTCCACCACCGATACGCCGCCCTACCAGGCCGGCACGGCGCTGTTCACCTATAACGACGCTTCGCCCGCGGGCATCGCGGGCAGCTTGTCGGTGACCTCCGGAATCACCGGCAGCGACCTTGCCGCGGCCAGTACAAATCCGTCCTTTGTCGCCAATGGCGCGGCCAATACGCTGGCGGCGCTGGATTCCTCCGGCAACGGCCCGGACGGCGAAGGATTCACCGGATATTTCGCTTCGCTCACTTCCTCGGTCGGCTACGCGGTTAGCAACGCGAGCACCGCGGCTACGGCGCAAACGTCCCTGGTGGCGCAGGCGCAGAGCTTACAGCAGCAGGTCTCCGGCGTTTCGCTGGATGAGGAAGCCACGCAGATGATCCAGCTTCAAAGCTCATACGACGCCGCGAGCAAACTGGTCACCATCATTGACGACACACTCCAGACGCTGATGAACATGATGCCGGACGGCAGTTAGAGGCCAACACGGAGGACTTATGGTCAGCGGATTAAGCGCTTCCAACCAGCAGTTCCTGGCGTCGTTGGATCTGCTCGAGAGCAATCTCAATCAGACCGACGAGGAGCTTTCCAGCGGATTAAGCGTCAACCAGGCATCGGACGCGCCGCAGTCCATCCAGGATATTTTCGAGACGCGCGCCGAGCTCGGCCAGGCCAATACCTCGGTGCAGGATCTGACCACCATTCAGGGCCAGGTGCAGACGGCGTCCGACGCGGTCCAATCCGCCATCCAGTTGCTCAATCAGGCCGTTTCGCTCGGCAGTGAAGGAGCGAGCACCAACACGTCGTCCACCACGCAATCGGGCCTGGCCTCACAAGTCCAGTCCTTGGAGGCGCAGTTGGTCGCCATCGCCAATACGGAAGTGGGCGGAGTGTACGTGTTCAGCGGCGATTTGAACGGATCGGCGCCCTACGAAGTGGATACCTCCAGCGCTACTGGCGTGCAACAGTTGGTCTCGCCGCAGCAATCTACGCTGCAGATTGCCGGCCCCTCCGGAGTGACGTTCCAGATCTCGATGACAGCGCAGGACCTGTTCGATCAACAGGACGTTAACGGCAACCCCACCGGGAACAATGCCTTCGCCGCGCTGAACAATCTGGTTCAGGCGCTCCAGAGCGGGAATTCGAGCACCATCACGCAAGCCACGGATGCCCTCCAAACCGCCGCTAGTTATGTCAACTCGCAGACGGATTTCTATGGCATGGCCGAGAACAACATCTCCGGGGCTCTGACCCTGGCGCAGATGTATCAAACGCAGGACCAGACCCAGCTCGACGGACTACAGGATGCCGACGAGGCCACCCTGGCGGTCCAAGCCACCCAGGACAGCACGGCGCTCGATGCCGCCCTGTCGGCGGAAGCGCATATGCCCACCACTTCGTTGTTCGACTATCTGCCGGTGGATTAACGAATGTCGAATTTCCGTCAATACCCGCCCAAGCCCTCGCCATTGCCCCTCTTTTGCGGGCTTAAAGGACTACCGTGTTCCCGGCACAATTCGTAAAAAAATGTTCAATTCCGGGGAGGGAACGTTCGATAGAAGAGCGTACCCGAGCGAGCAGCACGGCACTCGGAAGCCGTACACACGATTTTGGAAAGGATTCAGTTCATGTTTAGAATTTCGACCAGCAAGATTTCAGTCGCCGCGTCCGCCCTCCTATTGTGTGCGGGCCTTGCGCAAGCTCAAACTTCGCCTTCACCGTTGATCGCGTCGTCTTCATCCGTGTCGATCGGTTTTTCACTGCCGTCTACCATCGGAGCGGCTCAAACGATCCAGCTTACGGTAGCCGCGGGGACGGTTCCCTTCGTGGTCGACCCGACAACGGTTCCGTTCTGGTTGAGCGTGACGCCCGCGGGCAACGCCACCTCGGTCACCGAAGGCACCCCGCTCACGGTCTCCTTCGTGGCTACGTCAGCCGCGGGCACCTTGCCTGCAGGCGCCTATGCCGCCAGCGTAGGCTTTGCGGTGAACGGTTACGTGGAATTGCCCGTTCAGGTCACGCTCACGGTAACGGGTGCTGCATCCAATTTGTCGGTGAATTGGGTGTACGGCGGCACCTCTACGACGATCACCGACAATCAGGCAGCCATTCCCATTCAGTGGGCCTACGGTAGTACTGCTCCTACGGTGACGTTGAACCTGGTTTCCAGCAACGACCCGATCACGTTCTCCAGTGCATCAGCCGTGACTACCAACGGACCCGAAAATTGGATCCTGCTCCCCAATCCCAATGGGGTGGCTTACAACTATGGAACGGGTGTTACGGTCAATTTCGCTCAGGATGCTCTCACCAATGCGATCGTGGGATCCACGATGACGGGCTCCATAACGATCACCTACGGCAGTTCGACGTTTAAGGTGAATGTCGAAATCGAGGTTACCGAACCGGCTGCCAATCCCAGCAGCATTTTCCCGCAGGAAACGGGGGCATTGACGTCAGGCACTCTGACCGTCATCGTGAACGGTACCGGGCTCGGCGGCGCAAACCAGGGCTATGCCGTGCCCACCAGCGTTTCTCTCAAATATGGTCCTGGCGGCGCCAGTACAGGGACGCTGGGAGCGGGTAACCTTTCCGGGGGTTCCATCAGTTACCTCAACACAACCACGATGGTTCTGACGATTCCCTATCACGACACAGCCGGAACCTCGATTGTTGGCACCGCGGGCCAGAATGTGATCCTGACGATCACCAATAGCGGGATCAATAGCCTCCCGGCCCCCACGATGACGCTCTTCGTCACTTCGAACCCGATCGTCTATGCGGTTACGGATGCCGCCGCCCTGCAGGAGCCCACTCCGGGTACGACTCCGAGCGTTGCGCCCTATGAGCTGATCAGCATCTTTGGCAATAACTTCTGCCCGACATGCGGTTCCACGCCCGTGGTTGCGGCGGTAAGCAATAGCCGTTATCCCTCGTCGCTCGTCGCCCCGGCGGGCGGCGCCGATTCTCTCAGCGTGACGTTCTACAAAGGCACCGGAACCACGCTGTCGGCGCTCACGGCGATCACCCCCAGCGCCTATATCGTATTCGCCAGCGACACGCAGATCAACGCTTTGGTTCCGTCTTCGTTAGTGTCCACGGACGAGCCGATGCAAGTCGTCGTCGCCTATGGCCCCACTAACGGCAGTGGGACGCCCAGCAATGAAAACGTCGCTTATATGGTGAATGCGGTGCTCGCCAACCCCGGCGTCTTTACCACCTCCTCGAACGGACAAGGCCAGGGCGCCATCCTCAATCAGGACGGCAGTGTGAATTCTTCGTCCAATGCGGAAACCCCGGGCGACACGATCAGTATCTACGCCAGCGGCTTGGGCGTTCCGAACAGCACCGCCGCCGACACGGCCAGCAAGACGGCTGCCAAGTTCCCCACTTCGTGCATCTCGGTGGCGAACTACGTGACCGCGGCTGGTCTCACCAATCCGGCTACCGCGGATGGTGCGGTGATAGAGGGCAGCCTCCTTACGCCCGACAACCTATTCGCTCCGTGCTTTGCTACAGCCAATCAGGTCACTGTGACGATTGGCACAACTCCAGTTGCCGCTACCGTGACCTACGCAGGTTGGGTAGCGGATTCGGTCGCCGGCCTGTATCAGATCAATGCCACTATTCCCAAAACAGCGACGGCCAACAACACCGCCCCGGTCGTGGTCACGGTGACCAACGGAAAAACGGTGACCACCAGCCAGACCGGTGTAACAGTGGCTATCAAATAACCGGGCGAAGCCGGTTTTTCGCCTGGTTCCAGCCGGCGGCGGGAGGGTGCGGTTCGACCCCCGCCGCCGTTTTTCTTTTTTGGCACGAAGTAGGCGCCTTAAGTAGGTAATTTTCCTCCGAGAACTATCTTCAATTCTTCCGCCCGATCTGCGATACGGCAACCATGGCCCAACTCGGCGAGACGTCCCGCGAGGTTTTCCCCGAGCTATTGAATGTCTCGCAAATAGCAGTTCGGCTGTTGGTGGCGTGGCGCAGAGGCGGCGCCGATTGGATACGGCAGTTGGAAATGGCCAGCATGTGGGCCGCCCGCAGCCGGCCCTCGAACACGCTGGAAATGGAACGGCTGGAAGTGCTCTCAGGCGTGCTCGAATCGCTCCATCAAAAGTCCCGCTTAAGGGGCGCCATCGGGCTGCTCGAGCAACTGGCCGGCTGCTTCCCTCAGAACACGCTCGCCCAGAACACGCCGGTGTTTAACGGATGGCCTCTTCTACCTGGAAAGCCCGCCGTTGTCCGGTGCTCACAATGTGTCCAGTGAAGCTGGAGAGGCCGTTCAGCGTGCACACCGCCATTCGTTCCACTGGATGGTCCAGCCGCACGATCTGCCCCTCCCGCAGCTTGAGAAGGTCGCCCAAACGGAGCTCGGAACCTTCGAACCACACCTCAATCGAGACGTGACCACCCAGGAGCACCTCCAACGTCGCTTCCACCGAGATCGATTCCACCTTCTCGACGGGAGGTGGCGCCTCGGTTTCTTCCACTACGGTTGCAAAAAGGTTGGGAGGCGCGAGCAAAGTGAGCCCTCCGGTTTGGTCCCCGATCGCCAGTTCGAAGCGGACGGCGAAGACCGGGTCCGTGGGCGCCAGGATGCGCGCTGGAGCGGGCTCAAACTCCAGCGTCACGGTTTCCAGAGGCGTTTCCATCAGCGTGGCCCACGAGCGGTACGCATCGGAAAGAATCATGCGGTACAGCAGCCCGGCCACCTGCAACTCGATCTCGGTGGGCTTGCGTTCGACGGCCTGGAACGAGCCAGCCTTGGCACCCAGGGCGATCCCCACCAGCGGCAGCAGCACGGCATAGTCGACGGCCAGGATGAGTTTCCGGTCCTCGGGCCGAACCAGCGCCAGGCCGAAACAGGCCCGGCCGTCGGCAACCGGGAACTCGCCAAACGAGAACTCCTCGCCGCTGACGTACTTAGCGGTGACGGTGGTGCGCAGGAAGGCCGAGAGGCTGATGGTAAGAGCCTGCGCCAGGCTTTCATTCGCCAGGCGCACCAACTCTCCGGGAGCCCCTTCGAGCTTGCTGCTCACGCGGAACTCGGCTTTGGTCAAGTTCGATTCCATTGGGCTCAGCCGCCTTCCTCCCATCGGCTGCCTCCGGCAAACACTTTACCGCGCGGGACTTAAACCCCCTGAGACGGTTGAAAAAACGTAAATCCCGCCCCGGAATCGTCGATAGAAGAACGATCCATTGTGGATTTGCGCGCCCTTATGATCCGGCTCACCCGACTGAACCACATTCCGTTGATCGTGAATGCCGATTTGATCGAACACGTTGAGGTGACGCCCGACACGGTGGTCGCGCTAACCAACGGGCAAAAGTTCATGGTTCTCGAATCCGCTGAGGAAGTCGTCGAGAAGGTGATCCAGTTTCGCAGGACGATCATGAGCGCCGCGTATTGCCCCCTCAAAGTCCAAGAAGGTTCCGAGCACCGCGAACCTGCGGAGTCGGTGAAATAGCGGGGGCGAGACGGCATGGCCACCAACGGAGAACATAACCGGCCATCCAGCCGGCCCGACATAGCAACGTTGGGTGGCTTGCTTCTGGCCGCCGGCGGCATTTTGGGCGGGCTGCTGATCGAAGGCGGCAAGCTCACCGACATCGCTCAGGTGACCGCGCTGATGATCGTGCTGGGCGGCACCATCGGCGCGGTGATGGTGACCACTCCGTTGAAAACCCTAATTCGCGCCGTGAAGTATCTGGGAGACGTTTTCTTCGAGAAGCAGGAAGCGCCCGAACAGGTGATCGAGGAGATCATCGCGTACGCCACCAAGGCACGCAAAAACAGCATCATTTCGCTCGAGTCGGACCTGGAAAAAATCGCCGATCCGTTCTTGCGCAAGGCCATCTCGCTGAGCGTGGACGGCACCGATCTTCAAGAATTGCGCACGATGATGGAGCTGGACCTGGATTTGCAGCAGCGCAACGGCGAAGCGGTGGCCAAGGTATATGAGTCGGCCGGCGGCTACGCGCCGACGATCGGCATCATCGGCGCCGTGCTGGGGCTGATCCAGGTGATGAAGCATCTGGAGAATATCGAAGAAGTCGGCCGCGGCATCGCCGTGGCCTTTGTCGCGACGGTATACGGCGTGGCCTCCGCGAATCTGTTTTTCCTGCCGGCCGCCAATAAAATCAAGGCGCGCTTGCACGAAACGCTCCACGTCAAGGAACTGATGCTGGAAGGTGTCTGCAGCATCGTGGAAGGGCTGAACCCGAAATTGATTCGCGTGAAACTCAGCGCGTTCGCCGAGGGGCAGGCCGAGGCGCCCCAAAAAGCGAAAGCTCCGCAAGCGGCCCGGACGGCAGCGGTGCAAGGCTAGGCCGGCATGCCGCGAAAACACGCCCCCGAGCACGAGAACCACGAGCGTTGGCTGGTTTCTTACGCCGATTTCATCACGCTGCTGTTTGCGTTCTTCGTGGTGATGTTCGCCTCCTCGCAGACCGATAAGGCGCGCGCCAAGCAGGTGTCGGAAGCCGTCGAAAAAGCGCTCGATAACGGCCGCTCCATCAGCGTTCCGCCCGCGGTGGCGAAAGTGCTCGGCGGCACGGTGGACGACCGCGGGCAGGGCAACGCCATGATGAAGGGCCCCGGAGGCGCGCAGCGCGCGCTCAAGGACGCGCCGCCCGACCAGGTGATCGAGCTGATGCCCTCCCTCGAGCGCCTGAACAAGGATCTGCAGAAGGAGATTCAGGAGGGCAAGCTTGAAATCCGGATGGAGCCGCGCGGCCTGGTCATCAGTCTGCGAGACTCGGCGTTTTTCTCCTCGGGCACCGACATCCTGGATCCCTCCAACCTGCCCACCATGCGCAAACTCGCCGAATTGATCGCTACGCTGCCCAATTCTATCCAACTGGAAGGCCATACGGACTCCATTCCGATCCACAACGCTCGGTTCAAAAGCAATTGGGAGCTGTCTTGTGCGCGGGCGATTGCCGTGCTGGAGACGTTTTGCGGGACATTCCAACTCGACCGCCAGCGGTTTTCGGTAGTCGGCCGCGCTGATACCGTCCCCATCGATTCCAACGCGACTCCCGAGGGGCGCGCGCGCAACCGCCGCGTGGACGTCGTCATCCTGAATAGCCTCAAAATCGAGCCGGTGAACCCTGCGCCGGTGCCGGCCCGGCCATAGGGATCAAAAAAACTGTGAAAAACGGCTCCGCATCATCGAAAAGAGTACTGCACGCTGGACAATGGCGTGATTCGGCGGGAGCCGAGGAATAAGAAGAGAGAGAGGATCACACATGCTATCACTTCAAACTAACGTCACAGCGTTGTATGCATTAAACCAGCTCAATCTGAATGACAATGCAGAAAGCACCACGATCGAGCAGTTGACATCCGGCTACCGTATCAACAACTCGGGAGACGACGCGTCAGGTCTGGCGGTCGCCAATTCGTTGCAGGCTGAAGTGGATCAGTTGAACCAGGGCGTGATTAACGCGGCCAGCGGCAGCAGCGTACTGGAGACCATGGACGGCGGCTTGAGCAACATTTCCAACCTTCTGGACCGGTTGGAAACGCTGGCCACCGAGGGCGCCAGCGGCACATTCGCCGGCAGCTACACCACGTTGAACAACGAATATCAATCGGTATTGAGCGAAATTAATCGCCAGGCCGGCAATATCGGGCTGGCCAGTTCGGGGGCCGTGGCGGTCACCGGCGGCACCGGAGGCGGCACGGGCAACGTAACTATCACCGGGACCATTGGTTCTTCGCAATACAACAGCTCGCCATTAACGATCTTCATCGGCGGCGGCGATCAGACCGCGGCCGGCGCGGTGCAAGATAACCAAGTCACGGTTGACCTGACCAGTAATGGCACCGGCACGGTCGCCTCCGGCGGCAACGCTGCCGCGGGAGCTCCCACCACCACTGGTGGTAACGGCGTCGACGCCTTGGGCCTCGGGTTAGCGACCTTTAACGGGACGAGCATTGACAACGGCGACGTGAGCGACGCCACCGACTCGCAGACCGCTCTGGCCGCCATCCAAAACGCCATTTCCATCTTGGGCAATGTGCAAGGTACCGTGGGCGCGGGCGAAAACCTCCTTAATTACGCCACCAACCTGGCGAACTCCCAGATCACCAACCTGACGGCTTCCGAATCGGCGATCAAGGACGCCAACGTCGCCGCCGACGCTTCGAGCCTGGCGCAGGAGCAGACCCTCCAGCAGTCCTCAATCGCGGCTCTGGCGCAGGCCAATTCCATGCCGCAGGCGGTGCTGAAGCTCCTCGAAAGCTAAGGTTAATGTTCCCGCCGAACTGGGCCGATGGTAAAACCATAGTGGCCCAGTTCCGTTTTTGGCTGGAGGTCTCTCTGTGAGCAGTAGCAGCACCACGTCGGTCGGTAACTCTACGTCCGTTGCTTCGCTGGCGGCAGAGCTCGCCTCGCCGCAAACCAGCACGACGGGCTCCAGCACGTATGCCACGGACCTGCAGAACTCGGTCACCCGCGCGATCGAGATTGCGTCGCTGCCCATGGAGGCCCTGCAGGACGACGTTTCCACCATCAGCGGCCAGACCAGCGAACTCAGCACCCTCGGGAATCTTTTCGATAGTTTGCAAACCGCGCTCCAGGCCATAGGCTCGGGGACCACCGGCAGCAGCGCCGTGACGGCGACGGTGAGTAATACGTCCGTGCTGACGGCCGACGTGACCGGCAGCGCTCTTCCCGGCACCTACACCGTGGATGTGACCACGGCGGGCAGCTTCTCGAGCGCGATCAGCAACTCCTCGACTGCCGTGACCGATCCGACCAGCGAGGACATCAGTGGGAGCTCGACATTCACTTTGACGGTCGGCTCGTCGAGTTACAACATCACGGCCGACAATCTGGACGATCTGGCGTCGGCCATCAACGCCAGCGGTGCCGCGGTCCAGGCCGAGGTGATCAACGAAGGAACACCCGAGTCCCCCAACTACCAGTTATCGCTTCAGGCCACCGGATACGGCGACGTGAACTTGCAACTGAACGATGGCACGAATAACCTGCTCACCAGCACCGGAACCGGACAAGACGCCGTCTATACGGTGGACGGCGAGCCGTCGGGCGGAATCACGACCGATGCCCCCACCGTGACGCTGGCATCCGGGCTGACGGCCACCCTGCAGGCCGCGGGCAGCACCACGGTGACGGTATCGTCCAGCCTCAGCGCCGTATCGAGCGAACTTTCCTCCTTCGTCACTGCCTATAACGCCGCCTTCAACGAGCTCGAAAAGAACTTCGGGC
>JASIGB010000784.1:0-6136 GCA_030045355.1 Bryobacteraceae bacterium | reverse complement strand
TCAGCGCACCGTCGAAACTACGGTCCTCGAATCCCAGGTTCTCGCGCAGAAACAGCGCGGCCTTTTCGGGATCGGATTGATTGGCGATAAAGTCGCCGCCGGCGCCGAAGGCCTCTTCTAGGGTGCGCAACGCATCGTTGGAATAGATGCGGTGTCCCATGGACGTAATAAAACTGATGTTAGCCTGACTGGCGCCGGAAAAATCCAGGATGGAGAGGGCTTCCTGGTCCTGCAGCGAGGCGAAGAATTGGTCCAGGCCGTTGCTGGAGCGGTTCTGCGGCTGCCCAGCCCCGGATTTTTTGGGGGGCGAGTGAAGCGAGGGTGAAGACGGTTCGAATCTCAACCGGTCTTTCAACAAGGCCCCACTCCTGCTTGCAATGTCATGCCCCTTGGACGCTCGGGACGGGCGCTTAGCGCGAATCTCCCGCTACGGCCGTGGCTGGCGCGGAGGCGTTGGAAGTAGCGGGTTGCTGCTTGGGTTGAGGAGGCGCAGGACGGGCGGCTTCGGGCCGGGCAATATCGATGCTCCCCTTGAAATACGCCCCATCCTCGATCACGATACGCGCGGTTTTGATGTCCCCCACCAGCTTGGCGTCCTTGCGGATATCGATCTTATCGGACGCCTCGACGTTGCCGTGAATGGTCCCCAAAACCACCACTTCCCGTGCCTTGACGCCGGCTTGCAATTTCCCGTTCGGCCCCACCGTGAGCCGGTGTTCATGCAGTTCGACAGAACCGTCGATCTCGCCGTCAATGGTCAAATCTTCGCGGCTGAAAATCTGGCCTTTAATCATGACCGACTTTCCGATGACCGCCGGTCCTCTGGAATCGGTGGCGTGATAGGTGGGAGCGGGATTCGTCGACATAGGGGGGGTCTCCTTGATCTGGCTAGCGGGCGCGGGCGGCGCTGCCGGCGCTTTGGGTGGATATTCTTCTTCCTTCCGTTTGTTCCACATTCGGAATCTCTCCTTGGTTCAATCTCGTTCAATCATGACTTCGCGGTACTGTCGCTTACGCTATAAGGATGAAACCATCGTACTACGCTCATTGCAGTCTGTCATGGCTTTGTGATTGGGGGTGCTAAGGCGGCCCCGGCCGGACCGCGGCCCCGGAGATTCCCTAGGCGGGAAACGCCCAAATCGGGCAAGAAAATTCCCAGCCGCGCCGCGGGCGATGGGATAATAAACTCGTGTCCAGGGTAAGGGAATTGGAACAGCGCCTGGAGCGCACCGAGCAACAATTGCGTCTATTGCAGAAGATCAGCCGCTATCTGGTCCGCCAAACCAAGCTGCAAGACGCGCTAGATGGCGTGGTGTCGCTGGTGGTGGAATTCATGGAGTGCGACTCCTGCTTGCTGTACCTGCTGGACGGGCGCGAACTGGTGCTGCGGGCGAGCAACCGGCCGTCGGCGGTCGGCAATGTGAAGCTGGCGATGAACGAAGGCCTGACCGGGTGGGTGGCGCGCGAGAAGCGCCTGCTCTCGATTTCCCGCGAAGCCTTTCGCGATCCGCGCTTCAAGTACTTCAGCGATCTTCCGGAGGACACCTACGAGGCTTTTCTTTCGGCGCCCATTCTCTCGCGCCGCGGCGTGGAAGGCGTCATCAACGTGCAACACCGCGATCCCCATTCCCATACCGGCATCGAGATGGAGCTGCTCGCCAGCGTCGGCGAACAGGTGGGTTGTTTGCTGATGCTGTCGCGGATGGAGACCCCCACGGCTGAATTAATAAGCCACCGATGAAGTTACCTGCTCTGATCTGTGCCTGTCTGTGGCCGGCGTTCCTGGCCACGGCCGCGCCGCGCTGGAACATTCAATTCCTGTACGATCGCGCCGATTCCAACTTCTCCATCGACGATCTGCAGTGTCCCACGGCCCTGTTCTGCGTGGCCGGCGGATGGATCGACGACAAAAGAGGGCACGAACACGGCGCCGTGGTGGTTTCGAGCGACGCGGGCCTACATTGGTCGCAGTACGACGTGAAGGAACACCCGATTTCGCTGTTCTTTCTGAACGACAGCCTGGGGTGGATGGTTACCGACCATGGCCTGTGGGCGACCGTCGAAGGCGGGCGCACGTGGACGAAAATCGATTCGCGCAAGGGCTTGCTCCAGGCCTGGTTCCTGGACACCGATCACGGCTACCTGGTGGGCCTAAAGGGCTTGGTTGAGGAGACGACCAACGGCGGCAAATCCTGGAAAGCCCTGCAGATGAGCGAGCACGTTCCCGACGCGCAAACGGTAAACTACCAGCTCATCACGTTCCGTGGAACCCACGGCCTGATCGTGGGCGCGCCGGAATCGTTCGCGCCCGAGCCCGTTCTCCTGGAGCGCGGACAAGAAGACGAACCAACGCGCGCCAGAGGGAAGTTGATCGTTCTCGAAACCCTGAATGGCGGCCAGAAGTGGACCGCGGGCTCGGTCTCCATCGACGGCCAATTGGCGCAGTTGTGCCTGTCGAACAATGGGTACGTGGTTTCGGTCATTCTGTATTCCGATCCAAAATACCCCGTGGCCTCGGCCGTCTTCGAGACGCCGTTAGGCGGTCGGAATGCAAGGACCATTTTCGCCGAGCGCGACCGCGAAGCAAGCGACATCGCTTTGCTGGACGACGGGCGCGCGGTGCTCGCCGCCATCGAGCCGCCGGGAAACTCGGCGCAAGTTCCCATTCCCGGCAAGCTGAGGATTCTCGAAAGCGAGAATCTCAAAGTGTGGAAGGAAATGGACGTGGACTATCGCGCCGTGGCGCAGCGTGTGGTGATTGCGGCGCCGGATGCGCAAGACATCTGGGTGGCCACCGACACGGGCGCGATTCTGAAACTGATGCAGTGAGCCGGGCTGATCACAGTCACAATCCCAAGCCCTGCAAATGGTCCGGCGGCAGTTCCTCGTAGCGCAGTTCGGCGTAGCGGGGACGGGCGAGGCAGTTGTTGCGCAGGATCGCGAACAGAGCCGCGACTCCCAGGACGGCGAGCACGCCGGCGGTGCCCATTGGTTTTTCGAGCGCCCGGCGCTCGTTCAGCGCAGCGCCGGTGATCAAGCTGATCAACAGAAAAATCCAGACCCAGAAGGTCAAATGCAGATTCGATTTGCCCGGCAGGTAGGAACAGGTGAACGGCAGCTTTTGGACGCCTTCGAAGGAAAACTCGGCGACGACGATCGCAAGACACGCCAGCGCGGCTATGTGTGCCGCGGCCGGCCTCCACGGCCATCGCGAGAGCAAGGCGGCGGAGATCACCAGCGCGGGCGCGACGGATAAGACAGCCAGAGCGCGGCGGCGGCCCTGGCAACATCCCTGCCCCGCGGCGAACGGCATCACGCGGAAGATCCAATTGGCGCGCAGATCGAGCGGCAGCGAGAAAACGGTGCGGACGCCCACCACCCAAAATCCCACCAGCAGAATGGTCGCCGCGAGCAGTGCGGGAGAAAGCGGCGCCCAGGCATCGCCGGCCATTTCTCCCGAGAGATTCTGGGGCGAATTGAGGAACAGAACCCCACAGGCGAAAGCGACGCCGAGATAAAACGCGAAAATCATGCGATGCTGGCGGCTGCGCAGCAAACTGCGAACGCTGAACTGCACGATCGCGGTCTCAAATGTGCCGCCGAAGCGCGGCAGCCAGCGGCTTTGCCATCCCGGAGCGACGTCGGGATCTTCGACGATTCGGCGCAGGGTCTGAAAGTAGGAGGCTGCATAGGCCAGCGCCGTGGCGCAAACCGCGACGGCGAGCCCTATCCACGCCCGGTGCGCGAAAGGTAAGAGCGCCGGATGCAGCGATCCGCTCAACTGCTGGTACAGGCCCTCAAACCAATACGTGGGAATCCAGGAAATCCAGCGCGAAGCCGCACCGGTGATCAGCACCTTAGCCGGATTGCTCAGCAAGAAGTACCCGCTGATCAAAATACAGAAAATCGCGAATTGCAGAAGGGCCGAGATGCGCAGGAACCATCGCCGGGGAAGGAACTGCGCGGTAAGTCCCTGGATGCCGAGAATGCAGCAGAACATGAACGCCCCGGAGGCGATCATCGTGATCCAGTAAGCAAAGAAGGAACGGATGGGGCCGGCGGGAGGAACCGAAACGGGCGAAAGCGATATGGCCGGTTCCCCGGCAAGGCGTGCGCGGACGTGTTCGCTTAGCACTTCAATGAAGGGGAAAGTCATCGGCGCGGCATTCAGCAGACTGACAGCCGCGAAGTCGCGCCGCGGATCAAAACAAACGGAGCTGGTGAAGCCGCCCGTCGCTCCACCATGTTCGAAAACACCTCTTGTGGGATCGTACATCCACGCGAGGCCTATGCGAGTGCTGTCCGTGACGTAGTCCTGAAGGAGTTGCGACTCTTTAATGGCTTTGCCGAACGGCGAACTCTGGGGATGCAATTGGGCTTCGAGGTACGTGAGCATGTCGGCGGCGTCGGAGCGAATGCCGCCCGCGCTGGCAAAGGCCTGCAAGTTCCAGCGCGGCGTCGCGCGCCGCCAGCCATCATGACCTTGCATCATGCGCGCCTCGAGGCTCGGAGGAATGGAGATTACGGTGTCCTTCATTCCCAGCGGTCCGGTGATCTCCTGGCGCAGAAGGTACGGATAGCTCAGGTGGGCATGATTGGCCAGCGCGGCTCCGAGCAGCGCGAAGCCCAGATTGCTATACAGAAATTCGGGCTGTGCGGGCTTCGCGAGGCCGTTCTGACGGATGAAATCGTACAGACCGGATTCCTGGTAGTTCGTATACGTCTCGCGCTGGTCGGGTGGTCCGGCGTTGTCGGGCATGCGCGGCAGGCCCGAGTGATGGGTCGCCAGGTCGAGCAGCGTGATCTCGGGACCGTTCGGCGGAGGCGCGATTCCAGGGGGCAGGAATTCGCGGACCGGATCGCGCAAATCCAGCTCTCCGCGCACCACCATCTGCGCGAGCAGCAGCCCGGTGAATGTTTTCCCGATGGAGCCGATTTCGAATAGCGAATCGGGCTTCGCTGCCCCATAGGTCAGGATGCGCCGTTCGCCATGCTCGCTCACTCCGATCACGATGCCCGCGCCGCCGTCGGCGGCCGCCAGGTCCAGCCGGCGCAACATGGGCGCGATGTCGCGATTCATGACGGCCGGAAAATCCGCCGCGCTTACTGGCGGAATCGCAGGATCGAAAATCAAAGCAGGCGCGGGCGTGGAACCGTACTGCGCGAGAGCGAACGGCCAGGCCAAGCCCGCCAAAACGTGCAGCGCCAGGACCGACAGGCCCAGCGCGCTGGCCACCGCCGCGACCTTCGCGAGAAACATCGTCCGCGCGCGAACCGGCAGCGGCCCCAGCACCAACACGTCGCGCCGATCGGGAAAGGTGGATTCCCAACTCAACACCGCGAACAGGCCCACCACCAGCATCGTGGTTGCGATGAGAAAGTGTTCCATCATCCAGGCGCTGGTCAGTTGCATGAGCGGAGGCACGCGAATGTTCCTGTTGTTCGCCGCCCAAAGTCCGGCAAATAGGGCCAGGCACATGCTGAAAAAGATGAGCAGGGATGCGAACTGGCCGATCAGGCCGCGGCTGTCGCCTTGCGCGTGCACGGAAAGCACTTCCAGATCGACGAACCGGAACAGGAACTCGCGATACAGGGTGCGAAATTGAAGCTTTTTCAAGGACGCCTCCTTAGGCGCGAATCAGATCGGCGATTTCGCGCGATACTGCGGCGGTGTCCTGCTCCACGGCAAGCTCGGAGAAGATCTCTTCGAGGGTGGGCAGTGACATCAGCGCCCGCAGCCGCTCGATGGAATCGTCAGCCACCACTTTGCCGCGATGCAGAATCACGACGTGCGAGGAAATCCGCTCCACGGTTTCCAGTTCATGCGAGCTGAAGAGCACTACTTTGCCGCGCGCCGCCAATTCCTGGATCAGCGAACGCAATACTAATCCCGTGGAAACATCCAGGCCGGAAAACGGTTCGTCGAGAAGAATCAGATCGGGATTGTGGAGCAAGGCGGCGGAAAGCAGGATCTTCTGCCGCATGCCTTTGGAGTAGGCCGAGATCGCGGCGTGCCGGTCGCCATGCAGAGAGAGCAGGCGCAGCAGGCCATCGATGCGGTCGGCGGTGGGCTTGGTGGGCAGGCCGCGCAACTGCGCGACCATGGTCAAGTATTCCAAGCCGCTCAGGTGCGAAT
>JASIGB010000783.1:0-4186 GCA_030045355.1 Bryobacteraceae bacterium | reverse complement strand
CGTTCGATGTCGGCTGGGGGCTGCGGGTCGTATGTCCCGTACGCCTTGATCGCCATGGCCTTGTCGTCGTAGTAGCGTTTGATGGCCTCGGCCTGGGCCTTGATCATTAGTTCGGGCAATTTCGGATTGGCCGCGAGTTCGCTCTTCTTGAATACGTAGGCCAGCGGCGCGTAGAGGTCGGCGTTGTCCGCCAGGTTGGCGATTTCCTTGAATCCTTGCGGCTGGAGCTTGAAATATTGAGGCGCCGGAATCATGGTGGCGTCCACGCGGCCGCTCACCAGAGCCGCGACGCGTCCATTGCCGTCCGTGCCGAGAGGGATCCACTGGACATCGCGCGGGCCGATCCCGTACTTGCCAAGGATGGCCAGGGCGAAGCTGTAGGGCGGGTCGCCGAGCTGGCTCACGCCGAATCGCTTGCCCTTCAAATCGCCCACGCTCTTGACGTCGCTGCGCGTCATCATGGCGAATAAACCGCGGCTCATTGGAGTGCCCACGATGACCAGCGATCCATCACGCATCGCAGCCTGCATGGCTTGGTCCATCGGATAATTGGCCATCTGCGCTTCGCCGCTCACCAGCATCGCGATCCCCGCCGGATGCACGGCGAACACTAGTTTCGCGTCCAGACCGTTCTGCTGGTAGTAACCGCCTTCCTTGGCCAGGAAGATCGGCCAATTCGCGGGAGCCTTGGCGGGATAATTGACGGTGATGCTTTGAAGCTGTGCCAGGGCGGGCAAGGCCCAAAGCAGGACGGCGCAGTAGAGAGCCTTCATAAGACGATCAGACCTCGATCTTGAATAGCTTTTTGGCGTTGTCTTCGAAGATCAGCTTTTTGTCGGCCGCGCTCAACCAGTCGAAGTCCTCGATCAAATAGCGGATCTCATCCAGCCATTTTCCGGTGCGCGGGTCCTTGACAGTCCCCACGCCGGGCCGTTCGGTGCCGAAGAGACAGCGATCCGCGCCCACCGTCTTGATCAGAAGGGCGAGGGAATCGCTCGAATACATGACGGTGTCGTAATAGATATTCCGCATGCGCTCGGAAAAGCGGGTTGCGCCGGGAACGCGCAGCGAGCTGGCCTCAAAACGTGCCCAGTGCAACGGAATAGCGCCTCCGCCGTGCGACAGCAGAATTTTGAGCGTCGGAAAATCCTTGAAGACGTTGGAACTTAGCAGCGAAACAACGGCGATGCTTTCCTCGTTGATGAAATGCAGCGAATAGGGAAGGCGGTCCGACCGGCAGCCGGCGGAGTGGACGTGGCCTACCACGTCCAACTCGACCAGCTTTTCGTAAAGCGGATACCAGTAGCGATCGCCCAGCGGGGGCGTCGAGATGCCGCCCGCCTCGCCCGGGTCGGGATTGATCAGGCACCCCACGAAACCAAGCTGCTTCACACACCGCTCCAGCTCCGGGATGCAATTGCTGGGACTGACACCCGGGCTCTGAGGCAGCCCGCACACGCCCCGAAATACGTTCGGATAGAGCTTCGTTTGCCGCCCGATGATGTTGTTGGTTTCTTCCATGAACCAGTTCACGAGCTTGGGTTGCTCGCTGTGCATCATCTGATAGGGGCGGGGAGAGACAACTTGCATGTCGGTGCCCACTTCTTTCAGTTGATCCAGATGAGAGGACCCACCGAAAACCGGTTCGTTTAAGGCGTGCTTGATGTCCTCATCCGTCGCGCCGGCGCTCCCGCGGCCGTGCGCTCCGCGGTGAGAGATGAGTCCGGCTTTGTATACGTAAAGCTTGTCCGGCGCGGTCACGTGCGCGTGAGCGTCGATGATCATGTTTGTGAGGGCCTCATCATTTGCGTATGTTTGCGCGTCCGCGCAATGAGATTGATGCGCGTATCCGCAAACGGGGATTATATCGAACTTGGAAGAGCGATCGCGCGGATGGTGTGAGGATGTCGTGAGGCAGGATGGCCTGAGGCACTTTCAGGGACTCGCGCAAATCGGACTGCAGCGCGGGTGTGTTTCTTGACTGCTTGGGCAATGCGCGCCGCATTCTTTGCGTTCAGGGTTCGCGGGCAGGCGTAGGACGCAGGTGAAAGCGCACATGTTCGATATGGCGGGCTTCGTTCAGGCGCATGGCGTGTTCGGCGAAGCATTCGACACGTTCTTTTGGAAAAACGAAGCCATGATCGGAGGGCTGCCAGGGAACTCCTTTGCGTTTGTGGAGTTCGAGGAGGGCAGCGGCGTCTTTAAGCGAGCGGCGCTCGCGCTCGGTGCGGTCCGCCTGGATGTCGCGGAGCGTGTCGAGGCTCTTTTGGAACTGGCGCGAAAGACGCTGGCTCTGGATGCCGAGGTTGGCAAGGAGGCGATGCGCGTCAACGATGTCGAAGGTGATTTCCCGATCGGGCGGGTCATCTTGGTTGGCGGGCTGGTTGGTGGGCTCGGCAGCGGCGCGGGCGAGCACTTCCGCTTCGAGGCGCGGGATGCGGTTGAGGCGCCAGGAGGAGTCGACGAGTTCCTGGACGAGCTGCGATTCGGTGGGAGTGGCGGGCTGGTATTCGATGAAGAAGCGGCTGCGATGTTCTTGGTAGGCGGCGGGGTCTTCGGAGGGGAGGACGGGCGAAGCGGCGGTGAGGCCGTGGCGCAAGGCGTTGAGCGCGGAACGCTGCTTGCCCGCTTCGGTGCGAGGACCGGTGGAGTGTTGGGAGTTGGCGCGGTTGATGGCGGATCTTTCAAAAGAATCGCGCAAAACGGACCGCGAACCGCTTCGCCCTGTCGTGGGTTCCTGTCTTTGGTGGCGCCGCGGGCTCGCGGCCTTTGCGCGAAGGGCGAGCCAGCGTTGGACAGGATCGGTGCTGGTTGGCGTTGCTATTGCTTGGGCTGTAGCTGGCATTGGGGTACCTCGCAACCGGGATAGCATGCGGGCGCGGCGGTGGGCGGCGGGTTTTGCGGAGGTGATTGATAGGGAGCGAAATGAGTGGAAGGAACGGGGGTGACTCGCGCCTGGGGCTAGGCGTTGGCGAAGCGGCTGGCTAGGGCGGCGATTGGAGTGCTGTGGCAAGGTCGGGGAGCGGAGGCCGACTGGCGTTGATTTGAAAGTCGCGGGTCGCCGGATAGCGCGTTTTTCGGCAAGTGGACGTGATGGCGACTTCACGGGAGTAATGGCCCAACGACACTAACGACACTTAGGAAGGTCATTCTCCGAGTGTCGGACAACCCGCTCGGAGGTCCGGTAAACACTACGCTGTTTCTCATGGGCAAGCTAGTCGTTGACCGGCCGATTCAAGGCCACCCGCGCGAAGATCTACTGCCCAACCTGCCTGTCGATCAGGACCACCGCCGAGTTCTCACGCAGCCGGTCGAAGACAATCTGCTTTCCGTCCAGCGTAACGTCAAACGTGCGCATGGTCGCGCGATCCGTCAGGCGGGTCAGTCTCCGCGTCTTCATCGTCGCCAGGTCCAACAGCCAGAAATCCTGCCAAGGCGTGGCTTCCTCCGAGCGCATGAAAATCAGACCCCGGCCACCCGGCATAAACCGTAACCGCTCTCCGTCGCGTTGCGTGCGAATGTCCGGCATCTTCACTGGAGTTCCATCCGGACGAACCGCCAGCAGCGGCTCCAAAGTGAAGACGTTGGGCCCGGCATAGGCAATCAGCGACCCGTCTGGCGACCACACCGGATTCCGTCCAACTTTGCTTGTGAGCCGGACCGGCTCACCACCGGCCACAGGAATCTTGAACAGTCCGGGTCCTCCGCCGTCGCTGCCGCCCGTTACGATCCATCTACCGTCCGGCGACCAGTCCACGGAACCCTCCACATTCACCTGCGGAGCGAGTACGCTGGACTCAGCGCCGTCTGCCGTGATTACACGAAGATGCCTCTTGGCGCCCTGACGTGTGACCATAGCGATCCTGCGCCCGTCCGGCGAAATAGCCGGAGGCCCTTCCAGTACATCCTGCGTCCCGCCCCAGACTTCCGTGGCAGTGCCCCCGTCAAACCTCGACAGCCGGGCGCCCTCGCCTGCAGACGACAAATAGTAGACCGCGGTTCCCCGAAAGCGCGGCGACATCGCGTTGTTTGTATAGGGCAGAAATGGTTTGACATCGGATTCTGTCTGGAGAGCATCGGAGGGGCCGGCGATTGGAACGCTCCAAAGCCTCACCCTTGGATTGGCCACCGTCACTGCGAGCCGCCGCCCATCGGCCGTGGCGGAAAGCGACGTGTATTGCTCCAG
>JASIGB010000782.1:0-3772 GCA_030045355.1 Bryobacteraceae bacterium | reverse complement strand
TCCGCGGTGAACCAGAACGTCGATCCCTTGCCGAACGTGCTAACGGCCCCGATCTCGCCGTTCATCCGCTCGACGAGCGACTTGCAAATCGCCAATCCGAGGCCCGTCCCGCCATACTTCCGCGTCGTGGAGCTGTCGGCCTGCGTAAACGGAGCGAAGAGCTTTTTGAGTTTTGCCTCCGTGATTCCAATGCCGGTGTCGGTCACTTCGAAGAGCACTCGGACCCGCGAGCCGCTGGACGGTTTCAAGGAAGCGTGCACCTGGACTTCGCCGCGCTCGGAGAACTTGATCGAGTTGCCGATTAGATTGACCAGCACCTGGCGCAGGCGGCCCGCATCGCCCTGCAACGCCAACGGAACGTCATCATCCACCCACGAAATCAGCTCGATTCCCTTGGAACTCGCCAGTTCGGAAAGCAGGCGGACGGATTCATCGATTGTTTCGTCGAGTTGAAATGCCAAGCGCTCGAACTCCAATTTGCCCGCCTCGATCTTGGAGAAGTCCAGGATGTCGTTGATGACGGTCATGAGGGCTTCGGCGCTGCTTTGAATGGTCTGCGCGAATTCCCGTTGCTCGGCGCTCAGCTCGCTATCCAGCAGCAAAGCAGCCATTCCGATCACGCCGTTCATGGGCGTGCGAATCTCATGGCTCATGTTCGCCAGGAATTCGGACTTGGCGCGTGACGCCTCCATGGCCGCGTCGCGAGCTTTGGCTAACTCCTCCGAAAAGGTTGCCAACTCGTCGGCTCGGCGCTCGGCCCGCCGCCGGCGGAGCCAGGAAGACAGGAGGATCGTTCCGAAACTCAGCGCGATCAGCCCCAGCGCGGCCCTTCCATAAGGAAAGCCCGGGATGAACTGAAAGTCCGCGGCATCGCGAGGATAGAGGCGGATCGTGGATGGGCCGCCCGGTTGGTTGGCCCGGCTCGCCAGAACGCCAGTCAAGATCGCGCGTCCGCCCCCCACGCAACGGGCCCAGGCCTCCGGCCCCAAAGGAGACTCGATGGGAGTCATGACCACGATGGTTCCGGACACATCGCGCAGACGAATCGTTGAGGAGGAGTGCGTGGGCAGGATGTCTCCGGCGATGCGCACCAGTTCGCCGGAATGCGAGCCGGAAAGCGCGTCCGCCACCGCGACCGGCGTCGGCGCAACCAGGGATCCGGAACCGACTTTCTCCACGTTTTCCAGCTGAATCTCGCGTGTGCCCTGACGAGACCGAGGTTTGCCGGTAATCCTGAGAATATCGCCCCGTTGAAAGACCCCGACCGGAAGGGCGCGGTGGTTACCGATCAGCGACACTCCCCCGCTCGCGTCTTGAAAGAACGCCAAGGTTTCGTCGCCAATCGCAACCGGATTGGATGTCAAGGTTCCCACGATTTGAATCGGACCGGCCGCCAGTGCGTTTCCTTGGTCGAGAAACGATAAGGCATCTTTCACGGTCAATCCCGCCGGCTGCGCACATAGAAGACTGAAAAACGCAAGCGCCATCAGCACCGCGCGAATGGGCATCGACGGGGGAGCAGGTTGGAGAAAAGTTGGAAAGTATCGCGTCATCGCTCGGTTCATTTCGCTCGGCTCATTTCGCTCGGCTCGCTCGCTATCGGGGAGCGGCGGAGCGCCGCACAGGCTCCGCCGCGGGCTCTCGGATCACCTGAAGAGCCATCGGGTCATTGCGCTACCCGCCCCGAACCTTAGTGAAGTTGCGTCTCGCAAATATCGTTCGCGCCGCGAGATGGGGCGGCTGTCGAAAGTTTCTTCTCCAACGTCAGCAACACCAGGTCCAGACATCTGTTGCAGGATGCCAGGTGCCGGTCAATCAGAGCGGACTTGGTGTCTGACAGTTGCCCTCGAAAGAAACCGTCGGCGTCTTCGGGACTAACGTGTGTGCCGGCCGCGGGAGACAGGGTGCGCTTCGACACGGACTTGGAGCGCACACCGCGGCGCGCGTTCATTCTGCTTTCGGCCTCGGGAGCGATCGTCTTAGGGTAGAGGACGTCTCCGATCAGGACTCCCACGTGGTAACTGTCGTCTGCGCGACGGCAGTAGCGCACTTCGCCGAAGTAGATAGCGCGGTTTTGCAGCACGGCTTCCAGGCGGTCACCCGCTTTCAGGGGCATGTTGAGTTCGATTCGCAATCCGTTCCTGGAGACATCCCTCAGGATGCCCGGCAGGCGGAGTCCCTGCATGTCCAGGACATAAACTTCGATCGGCTCACTGGTGGGGTGCCGGGGTTCCCTCCGTTTCTCGGAGAAGACGCTTTCCCGGGGGGCCCCATGGGTTGGCAGCGGCACAGGCGAATGTGCTGCTTGGGTTAGGTCCGGGGGTAAACTACAAATCGTGGTAAAAGCCATCGCTGCTCCTTACTGGGCCACGCTTTTCCCGCGCTTCGGGCGGACAATTGAATCTGGCCTCGAGCGTAACAGAAGTATGCAAACGAGCAGCCAGGAATTAGGCTATTGATTTTGCGGGTCTAGCACGAAACGATCTCGCGATGAAGCGTCTCAGTTTGAGACTCATGCCTCAAACCTATACAGTCCCCCGTCTCGCGGCCTGGTTGGCAACTCTCGATTCATCAATGGATTAACGGTCCGAGAGCACGGCTTGTGGAGTAGACGCTGAAGAGCGCCGATATATCCCGGGTAGGCCACAGAAAATGGAATGATGGCGCAAATCTTAGCCGTGAGTTTCGCTTTATTGGCTGCCGTGGCTTGTGGAATTGCCTTACGTCTGCGGCGGACCAGCCACGCCGTGACACGCCAGGCGGCAGAACTGGCGCAGGCACTCGCAGCGCGCGATATCGAGCAGAAACAGCGCATCTCGCGCCTGGAACACGATCTCAAATCTCCGCTGGGCGCCATCCTCGGTTTCGCTACGCTCCTGCGGGAACTTGTCCAGGAGGATCTGAAGGCGGCGCCGCCATCGGCCCTCAAGAGCATCAACGCGATCGATCAAGCTGCCAGGAAAATGTTGCAGATCATCGAAGCCGCTGGTGACTCACACCTGGACCGGCAGGAGGCTGTTCTTGAACGAAACCGCTAAATCAGGACAGGCCCCGCTCGGGATCCTTGTGATCGACGACGACGACCTCACAATTGAATTCGTGCGGACTGCTCTCGAAGGCCGCAACATCGTAGTCTCAGGCGCGACGGACGCGCCGTCCGGTTTGGCTGCTGTCCGGCGCCTTAGGCCGGATTTAATCCTCCTCGATCTGATTTTGCCCGGAGCCAACGGCATCGACCTGGTCGAAAAGATACGCGAGGAAGATCCCGAGGCACAGATCTTCATGATGACGGGCCACTACTCCACCGAATCGGCCGTAAGAGCCATTCAGGCGGGTGCCGACGACTACTTGGACAAGCCGGTCTCAGTAGAGACCCTGCGCGACCGCGTAGACCGCCGGCTCACGGACCGGGCCGCGCGTCACCAAGCGGCCCTTTTGGAGCGAGCGCTCCTGGATTCCTGCACATTCGAAGGCATGGTAGGGCAGGCCATGCCAATGTTGGATTTGTTGACAAAAGTGAGGAGAATTGCTCCGCACTTCTCCACGGCCCTAGTGACCGGAGAAACAGGAACAGGCAAGGAGTTGATTTCGCACGCGCTGCATTCCTGGAGCGGGCGAAAGGGCCCTTTCGTGATCTGCAACTGCGCTTCGGTTGTGGAGACACTGTTCGAGAGCGAACTCTTCGGCCACCGGAAAGGCGCGTTCACCGGCGCCGTTGCCGATCGCGCCGGGCTGGTGGACGCCGCCGACGGCGGCACTCTGTTTCTGGACG
>JASIGB010000781.1:0-7196 GCA_030045355.1 Bryobacteraceae bacterium | reverse complement strand
ATGCTGCAGACGCTCGACGTCGTCAGACTCGCCAAATAATCGCCGCGATCAGAAGGCGAACCGGCCACCGATCACAGGTTCAAGGTTGTTGTCGTATAGAAAGGGAACGCCGGGGCCATGAGGGATGGCGATGTCCAGTCCGCCGCCCACGTAGGAATACGCAATTCCGGCAAAACCGTCCAGACGTTTGGTGAAGTGATAATCCACATAGAGCGACCAGAAGTTGAGGGTGCCCGCGCAGGAACTCCGCATATTTCCGGGCACGCAGGTCGCCGGAACACGGAAGGTATTCTGCAGTTGATGGTACCAGGCGGCGGTGACGTCGGTTTTATCGTTGACAGCCCATTTCGGGCCCATCCACCAGATCTGCACGACCTTGGGAGAATCAAGATTGTTGTCTTCGACGCCGCTCAGGATAAAGCCGCCCTCATCCGAAGCGCCAACGCCCAATGGATCCGTTGGATTCGTCTGCCGGATCCATTCGTAGCCGCCGTATAATCTGACCGGCTTCCAGTCGTACTTGGCAGCGACCATGATGGCGCTGTTGTCGGTCACGATGCCATATAACGTATTGGTTGTTCCAACCACATTTGCTCCGGTGATGGGGTTGGTATTGATGCTGTCCGTGGTCGACTGATAGGGCTGCGTCGGACTCTGCGGCCCCAGCAATGGATTCAATATGCTGATCGCCTGGTTGTAAGCTTGGTAGACCACGTCCATGGAAAACTTGCGGTACTCTCCACCGATGTCGAATCCCCAGGCGTTGTTGTGCGCCGATTCTCCCGTGCAGGTGGCAGCGGTCCAGTTGGCGGAGGCCGAGTAGCAGCCGCCGGAGCCATCGGCGAATTTATACATTGCGCCGGCATGTACCGGCCCGTAAGACCAACGATACTTCAGGGCGTCGTCCCAACGGGCATCATCGGTGTCGCCGCCGCCGGACATGGTGCCGTTATACCCGATGTATGAAAATGCGTAGCCGCCCTGGGCCGGATCGTATTGGAGCATCGCATCGGTCCCCAGAGAGCGCTGGCGGCCAAAGGTGAATGTGCCGAAATACTTGGACCCTATCCCGAGATAGATTTCGTCGTTGAAGGGCTGTCCCGCGCGCGTGCCGTCGATGGCTATCGAATAAGCGCTCCTGGGAAGTCCGTTATTGATGGTATCGGTGGCCGGTGCGCTGGCGAGCAGGCCGGATTGCGGATTGATACCGGTGGAAGCGTTGAACACAAAGAACCAGTCATGATAAAACTCTTCCCTGGCCCGAATGCCCAGTCCCGTCTGCTGCAGGTTGTTGGGTGCGATCAGGAATCGATGTTGATAGCCGTTCCGGTTCACCAGGGATTCGCCTTCGTAGTTATAACCGTTTTCCGGCAAGCCATGAGTGACGTAGCCGGCGCCGACGTCGTATGCGCCATACGCCGTGATGCCGTGCCAGGTCAGCGAGCAATCGGTGGTGAGGAACTCGTGGCCGCTCGCGCAGACGTCAGGCGTGCTGGACCGCATCTTGATGTCGGCCGTGGCTTGCTGGCCATCCGCCACACTGATGCCCGTGCGTGTTTCATCGGCGAACCCCGTTTTTGCCACTCGAATCTCGAAGCGCCCCGCTGGCAAGCCGGTGACCTGATAGTACCCCCGGGCATCGGTTATGGCCGCGCGCGTTGTACCTGTGTCGGCGTTCCTGATGGTCACCGCGACTTCAGGAAGGGGTGCGCCGTTTGGGTCCGTCACCACGCCGGAGATGCTCGCGCCCGTTTGGGCCCACGACGGGAGAGCGCAGCAAGAAAGAAGGGCCATACACAAGCCCCACCGCAATTTTGGGGATGTCATAAGTGGTTGTCTTTTAAATGCTAACCTGTCTTGTAAAAAAGATACTACCCGATTCGCGGCCTTCAGACAAGCAAAGAAGCGGCGACTGGAAGAGAAAGGCGCTTCAGAAGCGCACGGGCGGATTGAAACGCTTGGCGAGCACCTCGATTTCGCGCGAAGCCCGCACCTTGTGTTCCCGAACGTACAGTTCGTGATTTCGCTCGACTTCGTTAGGCTTGTAGATGTAATTGGCGGTGAGGCCGGCCGAACGCGCGAATCCGGGCGCGGAGGTGTCGCCGCGCCAGTTGAGGCGTTCCAGGTGCGCGCCGTTCTTCAGGTGGAAGCGCGCCACCGGGTCCAGCGGTTCACCGTTGTGTTTCGCGTGGAGGAGATAATACGCCGCCAGTTCCATCACGTGAGGCTGCCAATCGGTAACCGGCTCATCGAGCCGGCCGGCGGCCTCGGCATAGGGCGCGAGCTTGGATGTGGACTGCAGAGCGGGCGCCTTTTCGGCCAGCCATTTCCGGAATCCCGGAACCGGCGACAGCGTTGCGAAGTTCTTGATGCGCGGAAGTTCCCGGGTTAAATCCTCCACCACCTGCTTGATCAAAAAGCTGCCGAACGGCACGCCGCGAAGGCCGTCCTGGCAGTTGGTGATGGAGTAAAAGATGGCCCACTCTACCGATTCGGGATCCGACAACGGAGCATCCGAATTGAGCAGTGGCTGGATTCTCGCGGGCAGCTCGCGAGCCAGCGCGACTTCGATGAAGATAATCGGCTCTTCGGGCAGGGCCGGATGGAAAAACGCGTAGCAGCGGCGGTCCGCTTCCAAGCGCCGCCGTAGATCGTGCCAGCCCTGAATTTGCCAGCTTTGGATTTGCCCGCCTTGGATTTGATGGACGGCTTCATACTGGATCAATTTCTCCAGGACCACGGCCGAAGTACGCCAATCGATGCGGCGCCGCACCAGAAACCCGCGATTGAACCAGGAGGTGAACAGGTGCGCGAGATCGGCGGCGATAGGCTTCAGTTCGGGCGCAGGGCCGGATTCCGCAAGCACGTGGCTGCGCATCGCGACCAAGATTCGCATGCCACCTGGCGCCATGTTCAAGCGGCGGAAAAGCTCCTGGCGGGGCGGCTCCACGACCTTTTGCAAACGCGCTAGATTTTGTGGCGAAGGCGTCTGGCGATAGATGTGGCCGGCCAGGCCCACCTGTTCGGGATCGGGCGAAAACTCAGCGGCCAGCGCTTCGAAAAAACGACGGCGACTCCACTCGTCCAGGGCCTGGTAGGCGTCCAGAGCCTCGGCCGCCAGACGGCTGCCGGAGACTTCGCCGCGCTCCGACATCAAGGCGTGGCAGAGCGCGAGGGGCTTGCGGAAGGAGGATCCGTCGCGCGCCGTGCGGCCCGCCAACGCCAGGAATTCCGCGATTTTCACCAACGCACTCCGATTGGCGCCCACAAACCCCGCTCCCCGCATGTTCATCGGCACAAACCGGACCGCGGATCAGGCCGGACCGATTGTACGCGGCCAAAATCGCATGACGATGACAGAGGAACGGCGGAGCAACCAAAAACACGAGGAGGAGTCCCACGGGTGAGGGGTACCGCTATGATACGCAAACTAAAATCCGGCCAGTATCGACTCTATTCCCGAAAGAAAGACGCCAAGACCGGCCGGCGAAAAAATTTGGGGACTTTCTCCTCGCGCGAAGCCGCGGAGGAGCACGAGCGCGAAGTGCAATTCTTCAAGCGCACTAAATGAGAACGCGGCCCGGTAATCCGAGCCGCGTTCAAAACGCGTCCAAAATTTGCGGAAAAGTTAGACCGCAGCCGCTACGGCGACGCCGTTGATGGTCTTCAAGATCCGCGAGACGATCTGGTACGGGTCGGCCTCCGAGTTCGGACGGCGATCCTCCAGGTAGCCTCTATAGCCGTTACGGACGAAGTTGACGGGCAGGCGGACGGACGCGCCGCGATCCGAGAGACCGTAGCTGAACTTGTCGATGGCCTGGGTTTCGTGCAGCCCGGTCAAGCGCAGATGGTTGTCGGGCCCATAGACGGCAATGTGCGCGGGGATGTTCTCCTCGAAGGCCTTCATGAGCGCTTCCAGGTACTCCTTGCCGCCGACTTCGCGGATGTGCTTGGTGGAGAAGTTGGTGTGCATGCCGGAGCCGTTCCAGTCACCCCGGATGGGCTTGCAGTGCAGCTCCATGTCGACTTCGTACTTCTCGCATAGGCGCATCATCAGGTAGCGGGCGGTCCAGAGGTCGTCAGCGGCCTTCTTGGAACCCTTGGCGAAAATCTGAAATTCCCACTGGCCCTTGGCGACCTCGGCGTTGATGCCTTCGTGGTTGATGCCGGCGTTCAGGCAAAGGTCCAGGTGCTCGTCCACGATCTTGCGGGCGATGCTGCCCATGGTCTTGTAGCCGACGCCGCAGTAATAGGGACCTTGCGGGCCGGGGTAGCCGGCGTCGGGGAAGCCGAGCGGGCGGCCGTCCTTGAAAAGGAAATATTCCTGCTCGAAGCCGATCCACAAATCCGGATCGTCCTCAATGGTGGCGCGCATGTTGGTGGAGTGCGGCGTGCCGTCCGGGTGCATCACTTCGTTGAGGACGATAAAGCCATTCGTGCGGCCGCCGGTATCCGGGTACAGGGCCACGGGCTGCAGGATGCAATCCGAGCTCTTGCCCTCCGCCTGCATGGTGGAGCTGCCGTCGAAGCCCCACTTCGGAAGGTCGGCGAGCGTGGGCGCCGTATCAAATTCCTTGATGAGCGTTTTGCCGCGCAGGGCCGGAACGGGCTGTTTGCCGTCGAGCCAGATGTATTCCAGTTTGTATTTAGCCATAGTATTTACACGACCGGTCGGGCGAGGGCCCCGTGGTGCTTGCTCTCTTTCTTGATTGATTTTCAGATCCCTTCAGACATTCCCTTCAAACCTGGAAAGGACCGTCCGTGACCCTGCCGGGAAACCGGGGTTTACCCGGACCAGGCTGATCCTTCATTTTCCGGGAGAGGCGGGGGCTGCGCAATATCTTAGCCCATCAATTGTGTTTATCGAGGATATAATCGCTCCGTGCGTAGATATCGCATTCTGGCGGTATTGACAGGTCTCGCGGTGTGGGCGGCCGTTGCGGCCGCGCAGCCCACGACGGTGCTGCTGAACGGGAAAATCTTGACGGTGGACTCGAAGTTCTCGACCGCCCAGGCCATCGCTGTTCAAGGCGATCGGATATTGGCTGTCGGTTCGACCGCGCAGGTGCGGAAAGTGGCGGGCGGTGACGCAAGGGTGATCGATCTGGGAGGGCGCACGGTGATTCCGGGCCTGATCGACTCCCACATGCACGCCATTCGCGCCGCCCTCAGCTTCAGCACGGAGGTCAACTGGATCGGCACGCGGTCGCTCGCCGAAGCGCTGGAGCGCATCCATCAGGCCGCGCAGAGCATGGCTCCCGGCGCCTGGCTGATCGTCGCCGGCGGCTGGAACCCGCGCCAGTTCTCCGAAAATCGGCGTCCGACACAGGCGGAACTCACGGCGGCCGCGCCGGAGAATCCCGTGTACGTGCAGCTAGGCTACGGGTGGGCGATGCTGACCCCGAAAGCCCTCGCGACGCTGCATATTTCAAGCGATGCCGACCTCCCGGAAGGCGGGAAATTGGAGCGCGATCCGGCCGGAAAGCCGACTGGCGGCGTCAGCGGCGGGCAGAAAGCCATCATCGCGTTGTTTGACCGGCTGCCCGTGCCCACCCCCGAGCAGGAAGTGCAGGGCACGAAGAAGTTTTTTCGCGAGCTGAATCGGCTGGGCCTGACCGGTGTGGTGGATCCCGGCGGAAACAACATGACTGCCCAGTCGTACCAGGCGCTGTTTCAAGTCTGGCGGCAAGGCGAACTGACTGTGCGCGTGGCTTACAGCCTGTGCGGGATCACGCCCAGCAAGGAATTGGAGGAATTACAGGACCTCACGCAGTTGCTGCCCATGGGCTTCGGCGACCGCATGCTGCGTTTTAATGGGATCGGCGAGCGGATCACCTGGGCAATGAACAACAACGATCATCCAACTGACGCCGAGATCGAGGAGTATTACAAGATCGTGCGATGGGCTGCCGCGCGCGGGATGTCGGTGACGATGCACTGGCCGAAGAACGATTCGGTGGGCGTGTTGCTCGACATTTTCGAGCGCGTGAACCGCGAAGTGCCGATTACGAATCTGCGCTGGAGCATCGCGCACTTGAACGATGCGTCGGCGGAAAATTTGCGGCGGATGAAAGCGCTGGGCGTGGGCTGGACCATGCAGCCGGCCGGGCGCATGCCGCCGGTGGCGACGGCGCGGGAGTTGGGCGTGATGGTGGGAGCGGGCACGGACGCGCACCGGGTGGCCTCCTACAATCCGTTCACCGCACTGCAGTCGCTGCTCGGCGGCAAGACAGCGAATGGGGTTCCTCTGGATGGTCCCGATCCTGCGCCTTCACGCGCGGAAGCGCTGCGGCTGTACACGATCGGCAGTGCCTGGTTCTCGCGTGACGAGGGCGAGCGCGGGTCGCTAGAGCCGGGGAAACTGGCGGATTTGGCCGTGCTGTCGAAGGACTATATGACCGTGCCCGTGGACCAGGTCAGCGGTCTCGAGTCCGTTTTGACGATGGTCGGCGGTAAGATCGTATATGCTGCCGCGCCGTTCACGAATCTGGAAGACCAATAGCCGTTGGCTTGGGGCTGCCGTAGCGCTGCTCGGGCCGTGCTTCGCCCAAGCCGCGCGTCCATCGAACACACCGGCCAATGCACCTGCGCAGCAGGACAAGCCGTATGTTCTGTTGATCTCGATCGACGGTTTTCGATGGGATTACGCCGAGCGCGATCACGCCGCCAATCTGCTGGCTTTGGGAAAGCGCGGTGTGCGCGCCAAAGCGCTGATTCCGTCGTTCCCTTCCACCACGTTCCCGAATCACTACAGCATCGTCACCGGCCTTTATCCCGAACATCATGGCATCGTTGACAACTCGTTTTGGGATGCGGCGCGAAATGCACTGTTCAAAATCAGCGATTCCGCCGCGACGACGAATGGAAGTTGGTGGGGCGGCACGCCGCTATGGGTGCTGGCCGAGCGGCAAGGGATGCGCGCAGCGTCGTTCTTCTGGCCGGGCAGCGATGCGGACATTCAAGGCGTGCGGCCGACCTACTACTACAAGTACGACGCCAAGATTCCGAACGAGCAGCGCGTCGAGCAGGTGGTGGCCTGGCTGAAGCTGCCCAAGGCGGAGCGGCCGCACTTCATCACGCTATACTTTTCCGACGTGGATCATGCCGGCCATGAATATGGTCCAGACGCGCCGGAAACGCGCGCGGCGATTCATATGATCGATGGCGTGCTGGGCAGGCTCTTCACTGAGCTTCGT
>JASIGB010000002.1:0-7488 GCA_030045355.1 Bryobacteraceae bacterium | reverse complement strand
GCGCACAAGGGCCGCGTGTTCTCCATCGTCTGAACGATCGAACACTCCGTGGGGGGCGTGCGCCGGGCCTCCACTCGCTGGTGTACACTCATGGAGCGCCAGAACAACGATCCGGGATCGGGAGGAGGAATCGGCTGTGGACCCAACCAGACGCGAGATATTGACAACCGGGGCAGCAATGACGGCGATGGCCGCCGGCCAGCGCCTATCCGCGCAGGAAGCAGAGCAAACCAAGAGCGGCGCCCGCTTCTACGAAAAAGACTCCGTTCGCATTGCCTATCAGGAGGCTGGCTCCGGCTTCCCCTTATTGCTCATCGCCGGCGGCGGCTTGAATTCCACGATGGCCGGTCTGCCCAACATGCCCTTCAATCCCATCCAGGAGTTCCAGGGCGAATACCGCTGTGTCTTCGCGGACCTGCGCAATGCGAATCGCGGCGAGTCAACCGGTCCGCTCGAAGCCGACCGGCCGTGGGATTCTTTCGCCGATGACCATCTCGGCGTGATGGATCACCTCGGCATCGACAAATTCATGGCCCTCGGATTCTGCATCGCCGGTCCGTTCATCTGGAACCTTTTCAAGCGCGCGCCCGATCGCGTAGTCGCGGGCGTCACGGCGCAGCCCGTCGGATTTCGCCCCGAGATGCCCGGCGTCATGTACGACGGCAGTATGACGAGCTGGGCTCCGGATTTTCTGAAGCGCCATCCTGACGTGTCGAAGGAGTCGGTCGAACAATTTTTAACCAGGATGTTTCGAACGAACGCCGATTTCGTGTTCACGGTCTCGCGCGATTTCGTCCGCGGTTGCCAGACGCCCGTCTTGGTCATGCCGGACGATGTCCCGTCGCATCCCTTGGCCGTCGCCATGGAGTGCGCGATGCTTGCGCCGAAGGCTGAAGTGAGCATCTATCCGTGGAAGGAGCCTAAGGAACGCATCCCGCTCGCCGTGCGCCAGGTGCATTCCTTCTTGAAGGCGCATCGCCCTGCTTAGACGCGATGCATCGGATGAAGCTAACCCTGATCCTGTCGATCGCCCTGATTGCCCCGGGCCTCGCGATCGCTCAGGGAACCGAGGGGCCAGCCGCGAGTCCGCCGAAAGCCGCTCCGCGTAGTTCCAAGCAAAGCCCGGCCTCCGAACCACCGCCCCAAACTGTCACGCCACAAAGTTATCCCGTCGAGCAGATTCACGCCGGCGAGTCGCGATTCGTTTCCCAGTGCGGCTTCTGCCACGGCCGCGATGCCGCCGGCGGAGAAACCGGGCCCGATCTCACCCGCTCCAAGCTGGTGGCGGAAGACAATCACGGCGACAAGATCGGGCCCCTGGTTCGCGGTGGACGCCCGCGTCAGGGCATGCCGGCCTTCAACCTGAGTGAACGGGATCTGAATGCGATCGTCGCTTTCATCCATGACCAGAAGACCAAAGCGGAAGCCTTGGGCGGTGGGCGCCGCTCGGTGGAAGCCGAGGATCTGGCTTCCGGAAACGCCGACGCCGGGCGCCGCTACTTCAATGGAGCAGGCGGCTGCTCCGCGTGCCACTCACCGAGTGGCGACTTGGCCGGAATCGCTTCGCGTTTCGAGGGGCTCGATCTTTTGAGGCGCATGCTCTATCCAAGCGGGCGGCCAACTCCAGCGCCGCCTACGGCTACCGTTTGGCTTCCTTCGGGACAGACAATTACCGGACCTTTGTCGAGTGAAGATGAGTTCACCATCGTGGTGCTGAATCCGGCGGGCGAACTGCAGAGTTATGAGAAAAGCGCGGTGAAGTTTGCCATCAAGGATCCGTTATCGGCGCACTTCGATCAGCTTGCAACATATACCGACGAAGACATGCACAACGTCTACGCGTATTTGGCTACGCTGAAGTGAGGAGCAACGTGCGCGGGTTTTCCATTCTTGGGCTGGCGATCGTCGCGGGCGCTCTGGCATGTGCGCAACACGTCGACCCCAACGAGTTCCTACATCCGCCCGCCGATACCTGGCTCACGTTTCACGGCACTTACTCTGGCGAGCGCCATACCAGCCTTACCCAACTTACTCCGGAAAATGTCGGCCGGCTCCAGCTTGTTTGGCAATTCCAAACCGGGCAGAAGCCGCAGATCAAGGCCTCACCGATCATAGCGGGCGGCGTGCTTTACATCACCACGCCGGACAACCTCTGGGCCATCGATGCGCGCACCGGCGCCAAACTCTGGCATTACCAGAATCCTCCCAACGAGGCCTTCCACATCGGCCATCGTGGAGCCGCGATATATAAGGACACTGTATTCTTGACCACCCCGAACTGTCACCTGATTGCGCTGAATGCCAAAAGCGGCAAGGTGAAATGGGACGTGGTGATCGCCGATTCGAACAAAGGTTACTGGTCGACGAACGCTCCGCTCGTGGTGCGGAATCACGTCCTGGTAGGTGTTTCGGGCGATTTCGATAATCTGCCCGGCCAGTTGAAATCGATCGACGCCGACACCGGCAAGACGCAGTGGATCTTCTACAGCACGCCTCCACCCGGCGCCACCGAACCGGCGAGCGGGGGCGCAACCGGCGGCCAGATGTGGACCACGGGCACCTACGATCCCGATCTCAATCTGGTGTACGTGGGCACCGGAAACCCCACACCGGTGCTGAATGGAGCCGCCAGGCCGGGTGACAATCCCTGGACTTGCAGTATCGTCGCGCTGAACCCGGACACCGGAAAGCTCGCCTGGGGCTTCCAGGTCTCGCCGCACGACACCCACGATTGGGATGCGAACGAAGTTCCCGTCCTGGCGGACGCCGATTTCAACGGCCGGCCGCGCAAGCTGTTGATGCAAGCCTCGCGCAACGGCTACTTCTTCGTGCTCGACCGTACCAATGGCAAGAGCTTGCTGACTGCGCCGTTCGCATTTGTGAACTGGGCGAAAGGGATCGATTCGCTCGGGCGTCCGATCCCCAATCCAGCCAAGTTTCCGAAAAAGGACGGCGTTCTGGTTGCCCCGAACGAAACCGGCGCCACGAATTTCCGTCCGCCGAGCTTCGATCCCGAAACCGGCTTGTTCGTCGTGAGCGCGCAGGATGGCTACGGGATCTATTTCTTCAAACCCGAGCACGGAGCGTACGGTTGGGCCGGCGCGGATTACGGAGTCGCCGGGCGGGCTTTTCTACGGGCCATCGATTACAAGACGGGAAGAATCGTGTGGAACCATCCCATCGGCGATGGCGCGGGCACGGCCGGCGTGCTCACCACGGCAACCGGCTTGACCTTTACTGGCGACGTCTCGGGCAACGCGATGGCGTTGCGAACCACCGACGGCGCCACCCTCTGGCGCCAGGCCATCGGCAAGATGGGAAATGGCCCCATCAGTTTTGAACTGGATGGCAGGCAATATTTGGTGGCGGCGGGCGACAGCTCGCTTTACGCGTTTGCGGTTGCCAAAGCGGAGTCGATCCGCGTGATGCTGCTCGATGGAGAAAGCGGCGGCCCCTATCACAAATGGAAACTGACCACGCCGGTGCTCAAGAAGGAACTCGAAGAAACCGGCCTCTTTCAAGTAGACGTCGTGACGGCGCCGCCCGCCGGCGGCGATTTCGGCGCCTTTCATCCCGATTTCAGCAAGTACGCCGCCGTGGTATGGAACTACGACGCACCCGATGAGCGCTGGCCGGCGGAGTTGAAAATGTCGTTTGAGAATTACGTGCGCAATGGCGGCGGATTCGTCAGCGTGCACGCCTCCGACAACGCGTTCCCCGGCTGGAGCGCGTTCAATGAAATGATCGGCGTGGGAGGTTGGCGCGAGCGAAGCGAGAAAAATGGGCCGTTTTGGTTCTTCCAGAACGGCAAGCTGGTTTCCGATCCCGCTCCCGGCCCCGCGGGCAGCCATGGCCGGCGCACGCCCTTCCAGATCACCGTTCGCGAGGATCATCCCATCACGCGTGGTCTGCCCCAAGTCTGGATGCACCAGGGTGACGAGCTCTACGCGCGGCTCCGCGGCCCTGGGAAGAACATGATGGTTCTCGCAACCGCCTACTCCGATCCCGCCAACAACGGGACCGGACATGATGAGCCGATGTTGATGGTGCTCAGCTACGGCCGCGGACGCGTCTTTCACACCACGCTGGGGCACGATATCAACGCGCTCAGCTCGGTCGATTTCGTAGTGACGTTCCAGCGCGGCGTCGAATGGGCCGCCACCGGCAAGGTGACGGAGAAGATCCCCGCTGACTTTCCCGCCGCGAACTCGGTGAGCTATCGCACCGACCTGGCTGCCATGGACCCCGGCTACCAGAGAGGCTTGAATCCTCTCGATGCCGCGCCCGCACGCTAGCCGCAAAACTGCCCCGGGCGGATTAGGTAGCCCAAAAAGTTACGGCTCAAGCTTGTGTTTTCTTGGATTGAATTTCCTCGCAGCGCGCCTCGATATCTTCTACGAACATCACCAGGGAGTGTTGACCCCAAAGCACGTCCACTAATCGGCGATCATCCGGACAAGGCCCGCTGAGAATGCGAATCACCTCGTCAGCAGGAACCATGACCGCTGTGCGCTGTCCCTTCACGGCTTCAATTCCAAGAATAGAAGCGTTCAGCCGAAAAACCCTTCCCGAGTACGCGCGGTACATTCTATGCGGTGACGCCTATGCGGTGACGCCTAACGCTTTGTAGTAGCCCCCCAGGGGTTGCTAGTCGAGTAGCCTCGCGATACGCCACGTCTCCGGCCCACTACGAGCCAGTAGAGAACCGCCAGATTCAAAATCTGGCCGAAAATGGCGGGGAATTGGTGGCTCTACAGCTATAAAACGAAGAACGCGGCACGCCGGAATATGGCCCCTGGTCCCATGGCGACACAGGTTTGCCCGGCCTATTCTTCTAAGAGTAGAGCGGCGCGGCAAACAGCGCGATCTCGGCTCCTGCCCTGTCCTAGCGGCTTGACCAGATCGCAGGCAGCCCAAAATCAGCAGTGATAAGATCGTTAGCCATGCAGAGCCCTCCACGCCGCATGCACATCCTCGCGGGAGCCGTCACTCTCGCCACCCTGTTCACGCCCGCCGCATTGCGCGCTGCCGGCTGCGGATTGATCGTCCCGGATTCGACGGACGCGGTCAGCGCCGCGCCGGACCATCACAAAGTCGTCCTCGAAAACGACGCGGTGCGCGTGCTCGAAGCCCGAGTCCCGCTGCACAGCTACGAGCCGCCCCACACGCACCCCTGGCCCAGCGTATTTTTCGAACAGACCTCCGGCCCCAGTGAGCCTTGGAAGACGGTGAATATTCGCTGGTCTCAGGGTGGCCCGAGCAAAGGCTTCGCGAGCAGCGAGCGCGACCGCCACAATCTGCTGGTCGAAATCAAAACGGCCGACTGCCAGCCCGCGCCCCACGCCGAATTACCGGACACCGATGCCGTGAAGATCCACGATCCGAACATGAGCGTGGTGCTCGAAAACGATTACGTCCGTGTACTGAGTGTTCGCATCCCGCCCGGCGGCAAAGAGCCGTGGCATACGCACACCTGGCCGGCCGTCGTCGTGTATTTCAGCCTGCCGCCCTCCGCGCGCCTTCTGAAGGACGGCACAAGGACGGCGCGGCCCGAGCTGAAGCAAATGCAAGTCACTTACGATCCGAACCCTCAGCCGCTGCATTCGGTCGAGAATCTCGGAACGGTTCCGTATCAGGCTTACCGCGTCGAGTTGAAGCCGGTCACCAAGACACCGCTGACAAAATCCGCGAGCAATTGATCCCGTGTCCCTGCGGAACGCACTCGCCCGGCGCGCCAAAACCTGGCGGCCCACGCGGCAGGACCGAGATATCTGACTATAATCAGATAATGGAAACCGCGATACCCCGGATCCGCTCCTTCAATCGGACCGTCACGCAGCGGCTCGGCGTGCTGAACGAGCGGTATCTGGGGCGTGACCGTCCTCTGGTCGAATCGCGGCTGCTGTTCGAGATCGGAACCGAAGGCGCTTCCGTTCGCGAGATCCGCGCTCGTCTCGGTCTGGATTCGGGGTTCCTGAGCCGGCTCTTGCGAACGCTGGAGCGCAAAGGATTGGCGACCACGGCCAGGCGCGCCGCCGAGGACGGCCGCATGAGGTTTGTCTCGTTGACCAGGTCCGGTCTCCTCGATCTGCGGCGCATCAATGCCCTGTCCGACAAACTCGCGAAATCCATGCTGGAGGCCTTGACGCCAAATCAATCCAAACGCTTGCTGCAGGCGATGTCCGAGGTGGAGCGGCTGCTGCGGGCGACGAGCGTGGAGGTGGTACGCGCCGACCCGGCGAGTCCCCAAGCGATACGCTGCTTCGAGCGATACTTCGCGGAACTGTCCTCCCGATTCCGGAAAGGTTTCGATCCCCGTACGGCCGGAGGGTCCGCCGATTTCATTCCGCCTAAGGGCTGCCTGCTCGTGGCGTCTCTGTTGGGTGAGCCAGTCGGGTATGGTGCGTTGCGAACCCTCGCCCCTGGCATCGGCGAGATCAAACGGATGTGGGTCGCCCCCAGCGCTCGCGGGCTCGGAATCGCGCGCAGGCTCTTGCGCAACCTGGAAGAAGTAGCGCTGCGCCGCAAACTGCGAGTGATTCGGCTCGATACGAACGCATCGCTCACCGAGGCCCAACAACTCTACCGCTCGTCTGGCTATCGGCAGATCGAGCGCTTCAACGACAACCCGTACGCGGACTACTGGTTCGAAAAGAAACTGGCATAGTTTTAGACCGCTGCCATCGGCAAAACCACTGCCACCGCCGGCGATTGTTCACGCTTTGCGAACCGGGTCGCGAAGCCTACTGGCGTTCATCGAGCCGCGCCAGTAGCGATCGTAACGCCTCCTGTTCGCTGCCCGTCAAAGGGCTCATCATTCCCTTCACCAAGCGCAGGTGATCGGGCAGCGCGGCTGTCACGAGCTTGCGTCCCCGGGCCGTCAGCCGGATCCGGTTGGCGCGCCGGCCCGTTCGCGAAGGGACGCGCTTGACATACCCGCGACGGCTCAGCCGGTTCACCAGGCCCACCATGTTTCCTTTGGTGACGGCCAACTTATCGGCGAGCTCCTGCTGATTCAAGCCTTCCAGGCCCAGCAGCATGGCCAGCAGATCGAATTGCGCGAGCGTGAGCTTGTGTTTTTTGAGCGAATCCTCGATCTTCGACTGTAGCGTCCAGAACGTCCGTATCATCTGGAGCCACGCTTCTAAATTGAGCGGAAGCTGCTTGCCGATCAGCGCGCCGTGCACGGCTCAGGATCCCAGCCGGAGGCATCGGCGATCTTTTTGAAGTGGCTCGTGGTCACGAACGGCACCGCGAGATACGTGGGATCTTCGACGATCGTGGTCACCATGAACCAAGTGTCGGCGTTAGGCTCGCTGAACAGGTCGTAATATTCTTGCAGCACGGTTTTTTCGCTATACGGAACGCCGTTCTTGCGCAGGTAGCCGGCGCGTAGATTGGTGGTGGTCACTTCCAGGGATCGGGAGCGCGAGGCTAATCTCGGCGCCAGGCCGAGTCCGAACGTGATGGGCGGATTCGTGGTGGCTA
>JASIGB010000780.1:0-5764 GCA_030045355.1 Bryobacteraceae bacterium | reverse complement strand
TCACGTCAGCCTTCTTGTGGATCAGGGCTTCGACGGCCGCTTGGTCTCCATTCATCGCCGCATCGGCGACCGGGCTGTCGCTGGCCCAGACCAGCGAAACCGGCGCTGCGCAGAAAAGCAACCCGAGAGAAAACTGGCAGATCAGATTTCGCATCCTACTTCACCATAACGCCTTGCCGGCATTCCCACAACTCCTTACCACAACTCTTGGCTGGCTAGCCGCGCTCCCTCTACTAAGCTATCAAACTTGGCCCACATGACCGTAGGATGCACCCGCTGGATCACGTCGGACTGGGCAAAGCCGCAATCGGTGCCCGCGATCACGTTCTCCCGGCCCACGATGGTGGCGAATCGCACGATGCGGTCGGCCACCGCCTGGGGGTGCTCCACCGTTGCGGTGTGGTGCGTGATGACGCCCGGGATCAGGATCTTGCCCGCCGGAAGCCGTTTGTTCTCCCAGACGCGCCACTCGTGCTCGTGCCGGACGTTGGCCGCTTCGATGGAATATGCGCCCGCATGTACTTTCAGAATCAGGTCCGCAATGGCCTCGAGCGGCGCGTCCGCTACGTGCGGAACGTGCCAGCTTCCGAAGCACACGTGATAGCGCACGCGATCCTCGGGAATTCCCTGGAGCGCATGGTTGAGCGCCTCCACCCGCAGGTTGGCCCACTCGCGGTATTTTTGCGGGCTCTGCGAGACCAGATGATCGTACATGTTGGCCAGCACGGCGTCATCCACCTGGAGCAGGAGGCCGGAATCATGAATCGCCCGATACTCCTCGCGCAGCGCGTCCGCGATCGCGTACACGTAATCGTGTTCGTTCGCGTAATACTCGTTGACGCCGTCGTAAGCGGTGCTCGCCGGGGCCACGGCGGTGAGGAACGCCTCCTCCACCTTCACCTCGGCCAGCGCGGCCTTGAAATTGGAGATGGCGCGGTCGATGCCAGCGTGATCCAGGTAGTGGATCGGGCCGACGCAAGCTTCCGTGACGGTTCCGCCCGCAAAGCGCGTCAAGTCGAGAGCAATGGCGTCGGCGAAGCGCTCGCGGTCGCGCCCCAGCCAATACAGCGGACGCCTCTGCTCGGAGCGAACTTCGAATCCGCTGATCCGCTGCAGAACGTAAGTCGACCAACTGTACTTGCCGTACTCGCCATCGCTGACAATGTCGATGCCGGTTTCGGCCTGCTTGCGCACCACATCCAAGGTCTGCTCACGCAGCACGGTGTTGTAGTGCTCCAGGTCTTTGGGTTGCTCACCGGCGGGCGCGAGATCGCGAAGTTCCTTGGGTCGAACTAGACTGCCTACGTGCGTGGTAAGGATTCTGTGTTCGCTGCGCTTCATTGTTGTCGGTGTTCGAGATGGTTGGTGCTGAGCTACTGCTTCACGTAGTGCTGCAAGTCCCGCTCGCCCTCGTTGCACTCGAATTCCATGATGTCTCTGGATTCTTTTTCGCGGCGAATCGGGAATTTCATCGTCCAGGGCCGGGTGTAGACTTTGGGATCGTCGAGCGTGGCCTCGTACTGGATCAGATTCGGATTGATCATCGTGTAGCGCTCGACGACGTGCAGTTGATCGCTGTGAAAATTGGCGGCCATATCAAGCCAGGTCTCGTCGTTAAAGCCGTTGACGTCGACTACCAGGCTGTCGCCGTCCCAGTGCCCTACGGAGTCGCCCATCCAGGTATTCAGGATGTCGCGTCCGGTGGGGTGCTGATGCGAGCCATCGGTATGCACAATGCGAATCCCGTGAGGGTACTCATATAGGAACAAAACCAGCCCCGGTTTCTGCACCACTTCCCAGGGAAACGGCGTGTAGACGGCGCGTGGCACGCCGGGAAGATGGCAGTGGGCTTGAGGATCGTTGGAGGCGTCCTTGAAAAGCTCCGCGCGCTTCTTCAACGCCCATTCCTGGTAAGGGATTTTGTGATCGGGCGGGTCCACCACCACGCCTTTGCCAGCGGGAATGCCATAGACGGCGGGATGATCTTCCACATCCCACGGCGCCAGAGTGTCAGCCAGCCACAGCCCGCTCAAATCCGGCTTGCCCTCGACGCTGCGTTTAAAAGCAGCCGGCAGATCGTCTTTGGGATCGTGCGGTGCGCCGAACTGCGCCTTCAATTGCGCAACAAAGGACAGTCCGGCGGCGAGGCCCAACGCAGTTGCGAAGCTGAACAGTCTCATTCACATTTCCTTAGGTCGGGACCGGCAATATACCGCCGGATCCCGCAAACTCGATAGGGTCTCTCAAACTTCGGCCATCAATTTACATGGGTCTGCGCCGCCTGCCGATCCAAGATCCGCACGCGCCGGGAGCACGCGATCTGGCCCGAGCGCACGTATTGCTCATGGTTGTGCTCCAGCTCTTCGAGATCGTATACATAGTTTGCCATTAATCCGCCGGATTGTCTGATGCCGCTAGGCGAGGTATCGGCATCCCAGTTGATCCGGTCCAGCCGAGCCCCGTTTTTTAAGTGAAAGCGGGCGACGGAATCGAGCGGCTCGGCGCCGCGTTTAGCGTGCAGCAGATATTGAGCGCACAGGCCGAGCACCCGCTGCCGGGTCTGCGCATCCGCCTTGCCCGGCTCCCATTCGACAGCCTGCGCGGCCAGCCATTCGCGGAATCCCGGAATGGGCGACAACGTCGCGAACGTCCGCAGGCGCGGCAGGCTGCTTCGAAGGTCCTCCACCACCTGCTTGATCAGCAGGCTTCCGAACGGCACGCCGCGCAGCCCCTCCTGGCAGTTGGTGATGGAATAGAAAATCGCCGTGTCCGCGGATTCCGGATCTTCGACCGGCGATTCCGTATCGAGCAGCGGCTGCACGCGGTCACTCATCCCGCGCGTGAGGGCCACTTCGATAAAGATCAAGGGATCTTCAGGCAAAGCCGAATGAAAAAACGCGTAGCATCGGCGATCCGCTGCCAGGCGCCGCCGCAGATCGTCCCAGCCCTGAATCTGGTGCACCGCCTCATACTCGATCAGCTTTTGCAGGACCGCGGCGGAAGAGCGCCACTCGATGCGCTGCAAGGTAAGAAACCCGCGATTGAACCAGGACGCGAGCAAGTGGCCCAGATCGCTCGCGATGGGCTCCAGACTTTGCCCGGCGTCAATTTCACGCAGAGCGTCCCGGCGCATCCTCACCAGAGCGCGCGTACCCTCCTGCGCCAGATTCAGGCGTCGAAACAGCTCCTGGCGCGGCGGTTCCACCACGCGCTGCAAATACTCCAGATTCTCGAAATTCGGGGCGCGGCGGTAGGCATCGGCCGCACGCCCGACTTCTTCCGGATCCGGCGAAAAATCCCGGATCAGAAACTTGAAGAACGCGCGCCGCCCGGCCTCATCGAGCGATTGATATCCGTCCAGGACGTCGTTGGCCAGCGGAACGCCGGACATCCCGCCGCGCTCCGACAGCAGATCGTGGCACAGCGCTACCAAACGGCGGACCGTTTTGCGATCCGTGGCCGGAGGCGCCGGCGCGGACCGCTGCGCAAGCCCCAGAATTCGTGCAAGTCCCACGTGGCTCTACTTCTGGTCTTCCTTCGTTGTCGGCGTTGTCGGCGTGCTATTCGGCGTACCAGCGAAAACTTCCCGGCCGTCCGGCAATTTCACTTGGCGGGCGGCAGCCGTGTGCGATCCATCCTTAGCCAGAAACGCGGTCAGCGTTACGGTATCGCCTTCTTTCAAATCGGACTTCCGCCAGCCCTGCCTGTATAAGATGTTCGGGGCTCCCGTTTCTATCCCCCAATTTACGACCGTGCCATCCGCACCTTTGACGTCCACATAAATGTAGGCGTGCGGGTTCACCCAATCCACTTTGGTGACGACGCCGGTAAGAGTGATCTGTTTGCTACCATCGAACTCAGCGGCAAACGAATGGTGGGCGGACAGTGGAAGAGCACTCAGTACGAGTCCCAAAACGGTAACCGGCAAGCCCAAGAATCTGGTAACTTTCACTGGCAATCCTCCCCAAACGCTTACGAAGACCCTCAATATGTAGGCGTTCCTTCCCAGAAACATTGTTACGCGGTTCACTTACATTTTCCAGGCCTATCAGCGGACGTGATCCGGGAGATCCGTTTTCCAGGGCCGCTCGCTAACATAAAGAGGAAGCCGCATAAGAGGAAAGCCGTCAATATAGGCCACCCTGCCAAATAGGAGAAAATACCACCGAATGAAGTTAAGCACCGATCGCATCCTGACTACCCACGTCGGCAGCCTGCCCCGCCCGCAGGAGGTTGTCGATTTCCTGTTCGCCCAGGATCGCGGCGAGAATTATGACCCCGCGAAGTTCGACCAGGTCATTCGCGCCGGTGTCCTGGATGCCCTGCGTAAGCAAGTAGAATCAGGCGTGGATGTGGTGAGCGACGGCGAAATGGGTAAGATCGGCTACGCCACTTACATCCGGCATCGTCTGACCGGATTCGAAGGCGATTCACCGCGCCCCACGCCACAGGATCTGGAAGACTTCCCCGGCTACCGCGACCAACTGGTGAAAGCCGGCGCCTCCGCCACTTACCATCGTCCGGTCTGTAAGGGGCCCGTCAAAGTCAAGACCATGGAACCGCTGCGGCAGGACATCGCGCGGATGAAAGACGGTCTCGCCCAGGTGAATGCCACCGAGGGCTTTATGAACGCCGTTTCACCGGGAACCATCGCGGTATTTCAGCCGAACCAGTATTACCCGTCGCATCAGGCGTACATGGAAGCGCTGGCCGATGCCATGCGCTCGGAATATGAAGAGATCGTCAATTCCGGATTGCTGCTGCAACTGGACTGCCCGGATTTAGCGATGGGCCGCCATACCCGGTTCCACGCCATGACCGACGACGAGTTCTTGCGCGCCGCCGAGGTTCAGGTGGAAGCACTGAATCACGCCCTCGCCAATGTCCCTTCGGACCGGGTGCGCCTGCACGTCTGCTGGGGCAACTATCAAGGTCCGCACATTCACGATCTGCCGCTCACTCGGATTCTCCCCATCATTCTCAAAGCCAAGCCGCAGGCGTTGCTGCTCGAAGGCGCCAACCCGCGACACGAACACGAATGGGAAGTTTGGGCGACGCACAAGCTGCCCGCAGACAAGGTCCTGGTCCCGGGCGTCATCGCTTCCAGCAACAATTACGTCGAACATCCCGAACTGGTGGCCCAGCGCATCATTCGCTATGCCGAGCTGGTGGGCCGTGAGCGCGTGCTCGCCGGCACCGATTGCGGCTTCGGAACGTTCGCCGGCTTCGGTCCGGTCTTTCCGGCCTTTACTTGGCTGAAGTTCCGTGCGCTGGCCGACGGAGCGCGGATCGCGTCCGAGAAGCTGTGGGGCAAAGTGCGGTCGGCAGCTTAGCGGCGTTCAAAACATATATTTCAGCGCTAACTGAATCACTCGCGGATTCACGCTGGTGGTGGTGATCTGCCCGAAGTTTCCCGACGACCGGTCGGGAATGGAGTTCACCAGAAAGCCGCCGGTATTATCCGGGTTGTTGAATTGCGGGTGATTGAATGCGTCGAAAAATTCCGCGCGGAACTGGATCATGTGCTGCTCGGTAATGCGCGTCGTCTTAATTGCCGAGATGTCCCAGTTGAACTGGCCGGGGCCCAGGATGATTCCCGTTCCTGAGTTGCCGAAGCCGGTGCCGTTACCGATCACCGGGGCAGGGCAGAACGCGGCCGCATTGAAGTATCCCGGACCGCCGCTGTTGCCCCCCAGGCGCTGTTCCACGCCGCCTGGCGTCGCGATGTTCGCGTAACTCATGCCTGGGCACATTTCCGCGCGTG
>JASIGB010000779.1:0-4320 GCA_030045355.1 Bryobacteraceae bacterium | reverse complement strand
GCCGGCCAAGCTCTCGCCGAAGCCAAAGAGCTCCGCCGCGCGAGCCGCAACACAATGCTCCAACTGGAACACTCGGTGCGGCGTCCGGCTTAAACAACTTCCGGCTAACCGGTTCGTTCCAACATTTCTTTCAGCCCTGGCGGGCATAGCGGTTGCAAATGCCGCGCGCACAAAGGACGCCACAGCATTCGAATTTGTTCGCCGTTCGCTTCCACCAGAACCGGTGGATCAGTGCCATTCAACCGTTCGCTCCGACGCCCGGCGAACCAGTCCGCGGAGGAAGAAGGCGAATTTTCGGGGAGAATTACCGAGCTTTAGGAGCTTCCTCGGTTGCTGTTTCGGGCAAGGCCTTTTGCGAATCCAACTGGCTGGCTGCCTCGATTCCCGCAGCCAGGTTTCGCAGATCCACGTTCTGATCCCGCCAGCCAGTGCCACTCCCCAGCTCCAGTCCGACCTCAAATCCCGACTTGCTGGCGTTACAGTAGCGAACGGTTCCCCGGCCTCCGACACCTAGCACTGCGCAGTTAAAAGTGACTAGGGCGCGTGCCGGAAATCTGACCGGAACCCAGATCTTCGCGCCCGAAACGGAAACGTCGATCAACCGGCCCTGCACCAGTTGTTCATGCCCATCCTCGTCTTCCCAAAGGAAAGGCGTGATCTGGCTGATTCGGCTGCGCGAGTGGCGCCGGCGTTCCTTCTTTTGCCTCGTTGAAGGCATTGGCTATACTCCTCCAAGTAATATATCTGTAGCCTTTGATCGTCTGATAGCGGACATCTCTATATAAGAGTGAGTGGGCCGTCGGGAAGAGTCGAACTAAGGCTTATCCACTACACGGTTCCCGTTCCCGATTGACGATCGATATAGCTGATGCTCCCCGAAGCGCGCGATCCTGCCATTCGCGAGAATGTCGCAATCACCTGCTACCTCAGTGCTATGCTGGCGATGGCCAGATCGATGCAGGAAATCTGCTCGCGGGCTGGCCTGCTATATGGCGACCGGCTAACGCGGCTGCCGCGCAGGCTGGCGTTCGACGCCACGCCGGAAAAGCTCGAAGAAAGCCGGCAGGCGCTCGAAGAGGATTTGGCTGAATATACCGCTGCCACCGCGGCCTGGCTGGGTGCGGGCGCCGCCTTGGCGCAGGAGATTGTGGCCGTTATCGAGACGCTCGAACCGTGCTTGACGGAAAGCCGCAACCTGCATACTGCGATGCTGGAAGACTTGGCTAGGCAGATGTCCTTATCGGCGGAGGTCGACGCGGAATCGGAGGTTCGGGCATCCCTCAGGTTATATGCCTTGGGCCTCCGGTCCTACCTGCAGCGCCGCCGCGATGAGAGCGGGGCGTCTTTAGTGGATCTGCAGTCTCGCGCGCGACAGCTCGCCGAGTGGCTATCTCGCGCGGATCCGTCCAATAGTACCGATCTCGCGACCGGACTGCCGAATCGTGACGAGTTCGAAACGCGGCTGAAGGCATCCTGGCACATGTTCACACATGTTTCAGCCCTCGTCTTCGAATGGAAAGACTCCGATCCGGCAACCGCGGCCGGTTTGGCCCAGGCGATTGCAAAGCAGGTCGCGGATCGCCTCACAGACCTGGTGCGCCCTCGGGATATCTTGGGCCGCTGGGCTCCCAATCAGTTTGCAGTGGTCTTCGAATGCTCGAACAGGGAAGCCGTTCAGCGCGCCAACCGTATCGCCGAGGAGCTATCAGGCCGGTATTCCGTAGTTGTGGATGGCGTGGTCAGAACCGTGGACGCCAGTGTCACGGTGTCGGTGATTGAGCGGCTTCCGGAAGAAACGCCCGAGCAACTCCTTCAGAGAATCGAGGAGCCGCGGCCGATGGAAGCCGCGGCGCCCAGAAACGCCTAGCCGACCGCGAGCGTCGTCCGGGAGGGCTCCTGTTGTGCCGTGCGGCGGAAATACCCGCGCGCCAACTCCGGTTTGACTTCTAGTGCCTGGACCCAACACGCCCGCGCCTCTTCTTTGTTCCCCAGCAGCTCCAGGACGTGCCCCAGATTCAATTTGGCCTCCGCAAAATCGGGCTTTGCCTCCAGGGCCAGCCGGTAGAAATGAGCCGCGTCTTCCAAATGGCCGAGCTGCTGCGAAAGCAGGCCGGCATTGTACAGAATCTCCGGCGTGGCGGCGCCGAGTTCGATCAAGCGGCGGTGATATTGCAATGCTTGTTCGCGATCGTCGCGCTTGAGCGCGATCGCAGCCAGCCCTTTCAGTGCCTCTATGGAATCGGCGTGTCGCGCGAGCAGCTTGCGAAGAACCGCATCGGCTTGCTCATAATTGCCGGCGTTGGAATAAGCCATACTCAGGTTGATTTCCGCCTCGGGCCAATCCGGGCGCCTGCCCAGGCAGGCTTCAAACGCAGTGGCGCTGCCTTGATAGCTGCCGCGCTGCAACTGCAGATAGCCCAGCCGGAACCAGGCGCTCTCCAGGGCCGGATTTTTCTCCACCAGCTTGGCGTACATCGTTTCGGCTTCCGCGAGCTGCCCCTGGCACTCCGCCATCCAGGCCACTTGAAAGCGCAGATCGTCTCGATCCGGCGCAATCTGGATGGCACGTTCAAAACACGCGGTCGCCTGCGCCAGGTCTTCGAGTTCCTGGTAAGCCACGCCGAGATTCAAATGGGCATAGATGGCTTCCTCTCGAATTTCGCGTGCTTTCTGGTAGGCCGGTATGGCTTCCTGAAGACGACCCAGCTTTTGTAGCGCAACGCCCTGGTTGAACCAGTCGTTATAAACCGGGCGGTCCAACCTGCAGAGCTGGGAAGCAAAGCGTGCCGCAGCCTCGAAGTCGTCGCGTGCAAAGGCCGCAGCCGTCAGCCCCTCCAGGGCCGCGGGCGCATCTGGGCGAATCGCGAGCAGGCGCTCTGCATAGCTGCGCACCATTTCGTAGTCCTTGCGTTGCAAGGACAGGCTGATCATGTTGACCAGTGAATCTTCCGCGCGGGGATTGCGCTCCAGAAGCCTTTGATACAGCGCCGCGGCTTCGTCGAATTCCCAACCCATTTGCAGCGCGACGGCTTTGCCGAACATCGCGGCATCATGATCAGGCACACGAGCCAGCGCCGCGTCAAATGCCTCACGTGCCTCCTGAGGTTCGTTCAAATGCAGCAGGCAGCCGCCAATCGCGAGTTGCATGTCGAGCGCTTTGGCTCCCGAGGCCAGCGCCTGGCGGAAACTGTCCACAGCTTCGCGATAGCGCCCCAGGTTCTGCAATGCGAACCCCAGACTGGCTCGAACGTCGGAATCCTGCGGCTGAAGCGCCGTGAGACGGGTATAGCTGGCGGCGGCATCCTCGTAGCGGCCAAGCTCAAACTGGAGATGCGCACGAGCGGCTGTGATTTCCGTTAGGCTACCCTCGTTGGCGGGAGCATTTGAACCTTCAAGAGATTCGAGAGCCTGTTCGCTATCGCCCTGGATATAAAGAGAGACTGCACGCGCCAGATCACGAGCCGAAGGGTCCAGAGGTTTCGCGGGTTTGCTGGTGCTGGAGCCTTCCGCCTCAGGCGTGAAGTGCTCAGTGGTTCGGGCTGGTTTTTCCATCAATCCTCCTCTTCTTCCCGGGCTACGAGCGAAATACGAAAAGCAGATCGTGCGTTCGGTCGGATAATCCTGGGTACTAAGCCGTCTATCGGCGGACTAAGGCTTTTTCTTTATAACCGCGGAATAAACTGCCAACCATCTGTGGGAGCAAATCAGAAGGACCTAAGAGAGACTTTTCATTGGCGCAATGCGCTGCCTGGCGAATTGCTAGGAAGCGGCCACCGATCCTGCCACCCGATGGAGCGCTGGGAATGGCGCGATCGCCTTTAGTGCCTGATTGGGGGGAATCGCGTGGCCCCAGACGCGATCGTTGGAGGACGCCAAACCAAGCACAGGAGAATAGCGAGCGGAAGCAACAGCCGGCAGCACGGTGCTCGCCGCCGCGGAGACGTCGCCGGAAATCCGAACAGCTTCATGGGCCGAATCGAGGCAGTCGAGTGTCAGGCTGGATTCTAAGAAGGGGCCTGCAAGCCGCAGGCCGATGTCTTCCTCAATCTCCGGCGGCTGGGAGTTCAAACCCAGCACTGACATTGGAGCCGCGTGCACGCGAATTCTGATCAGATCGGGCGGCGCCGTCCCCTCGGAGCCCGGGCGTAACGCTCTTAGTGCGATGAATCGCGCGCGGGCTTGCTGTGGCCCTTCGGGTATGGCCGCAATCCCGCCAGGACCCGGCAGCGACGGCAGGAGCCGATATCCGCGCTGGCCCGGGGACCAGGGTGGAATACCCTCGACGCGCCCTTGTTCGGCCGTTACTTCCAAGGGCGTGGG
>JASIGB010000778.1:0-5337 GCA_030045355.1 Bryobacteraceae bacterium | reverse complement strand
AACAGAAACAGGATGATCACGACCAGAATGATGCCCTCGGTCAAGTTGTGCAGGACAGTGTGTGTGGTGAAGTGAACCAAGTCGCTGCGGTCGAGGAATGGGACCACTTTCACGCCCTTGGGCAAAATGGTGGTGTTCAGCTCTTCCACCTTCTTGTGGAGTCCCTGCAGCGCGGTATCGGCGTCGGCGCCCTTCCGCAGCAGCGCGATGCCCGAAACTACGTCGTCGTCATCGATGAGCTTGCCGTCTTCGCGCCGGATGCAGCGCGCGAACTGGCCCAGGCGAATTTTGGGCCCCTGCGCGACCACCGCGATGTCCTTCACGCGGACCGGAGTGCCTCCCTTGGCGGTGATCACCGTATTTTCGATGTCCTGAACGTTTCTGACCAGACCGACTTCCTGGATGTTCACCTGCTGCAGCCCCGCCTCGACAAAACTGCCGCCCCCGTTGGCATTATTGTTGGAAAGCTGCTGTTCCACCTGGCCGATGCTCAAGCCATAAGAGATCAGCTTTTCGGGATCTACCCGCACCTGGTATTCCCGCGTGGGGCCTCCGAAACTGGCGACGTCCACGATGTTCGGCACCGCCTTGAGGTTCTTCTCCACCACCCAATCTTCGAGCGACTTGAGCTCCATCACGTCATAGGCCGGGTTGCTGCTATGCAAGGTGAAGAAGTAGATTTGGCCGACCGGGCTCCAGTCCGTTTGGATCTGCGGCTGCACGCCGGCGGCGACCGCGGCAGGCGGCAGGTTCACTTCGGTGATCCGCTCCAGCGCCCGCTCGCGATCCCGGAAGTTGTCTTCTTCGTCGTCGAAGATCAGCTTGATGTCGGAAAGCCCGAACAACGAGAAGGAGCGCAAATGCGTCACGTGCGGTATGCCGTTCATCACGATCTCCAGCGGAATCGTGATCTGCTGCTCCATCTGCTCGGCTGAAATGCCCGGCCATTGCGTCACGATCTCGACGTAGTTGTCGGCTACGTCGGGATAAGCCTCCACCGGAAGCAGGTGAAAGGCAATCGCGCCCCAGCCGAACAGCAGCACCGCCGCCGCCAAAACCAGAAAACGGTTGGTAAGCGCGAAATCGACCAGTTTGCGTATCATCGGCTCGCCACCCTACTGTTCCACCGTGTTCTCGAACACCAGCGCGCTCGCGATCACTTGATCCCCGGCCTTCACTCCTTGCAAAACTTCCTGCATATTTCCTGGCAGCATGTTGCCGGCGGTCACTCCCTGACGCCGGAAGCGTCCGTTCCCGAGCGGCACGTACACCCACTCCCGGTCGTGCAGGTGCAGAATCGCTGTGGAAGGAACCGTAGCGCGCTTTTCCAAGCTTTGGCCGTGGAATGTCGCCGTGACGAACATCCCGATGCGCATCAGGCCGGGATTGTCCACCTGCAGCCGCACCTTCGCCGTGCGGATATTGGGGTCGATGATGGGAAGAATATTGCTGATCCGCGCCTTTAGCGTCCGGTCCGGGTACGCCACCAGATGGATGTCCGCGTATTCGCCCACGCGCACCTGCGCGATGTCGTTCTCCCAAACGTCGCACATGATCCACACGTGCGAAAGATCGGAAATCGTGAACGGCGCCGGCGTGCCGTAAGACTGCACCGCGGATTGATCCGTGATTTGCTGATCCGTAATGGTTCCCGAAACCGGCGCGAACACTTGCACCATCCCGGTGGGATGGTCGGGATCCAAGCCCAGCAGCCCGAGCTGCTCCTTGGCCGTCTCCAGCACCACTACGTTATCGTCCTCGGCGTTCTGCGCGATCTCCTGCGCGCTCTTAGGAATCGCGCCGTGCTCAAACAGCGTGTTGGCGCGGATGAGTTGCACTTTGCTCAGCTCCTCGTTTTTTACCGCCTGCCGGTAATTCGAAAACGCGTTCGCGATATCGGCGCTGCGCACCTTGAACAGAAGCTGCCCCTTGGTCACCTCGTCGCCCAGGCGTGCATCGATCTCCACGATCCTCCCGGTCGCCAGCGACGGTACCGGAACCTGTCTGGACACATCCGGGCTCACCACGCCCGTCACGTTCAACTCCGGCGCGGCGTCGCGCTCGCCCGCCGTCGCCAGCGGAAAGCGCTCCGGGTGATCCACGTGGAAATTGTTGGCGTCCATGTCCTTTTCCACCGTGACCGGCAATGGGCCGGTTCCGTTGGACGCCTCCACATTCTGCTGGGCGTGCACCCTTCTTTCGCATCCGGTGATCAAAAAGCAGAAAGCGGCGCTTAGGATCGCTGCCGCGGCGATTGAGCGATTCATTGCAGCACCTCACGACCCACGGCCATGTTCATTTGCGCGGCCGCGGATAAATACGAACCCACCAGATTGATGTAGGCCAGCCGCGTATCGCGGTAGGCTTTTTCGGCATCCAAAAAATCCAGAAAAGAAGCGCCTCCATTTTGATAAGAGAACGCCATCCGGTCGCGCACCGAGCTGGCCAGCTCCAGATATTTGGCCTTGTACGGCCGCAGCAGGTTCACGGTGCTGACCAGGGTGACGTAGGCCGAGTCCACGTCACTGAAAACTTGGGCCTGCGCGGCGTCCCGCAATTTTTCGTTGCGGCCGATGTCGATCTGCGTCTGCAGCTTCTGCCCCTGATTGCGATCGAAAATGCGCAAGGGAATGCTGACGCTTCCGCCCAGCGTCTCGGTCGCGAACGGATTGCTGAACGACGGATTGTGCGAATACCATACGCTGAACGTCGGATCCGTCGAACCGTTGGCCACCGCGAGCCGATAAGTCGTCCTCGCCAGCTCCACGTTCTGCATCGCGGCCTTCAGGTCCGGGCGCTCGGCCAAGGCCATGTTCCGGAACTCCTCCTGCGGCATCAACTTGTCGGTGTAGTCAAACCGCCCTTCGACGTCGAACTGCTCGATGGGCGTCCGCTCGTTCAGGAGCATCAGAAGCTGGATCTTGGCTGTCCGCAGGTTCACCAGCGCGGTCTCGTAATCGGATTCGAACTGCACGCGTTGCAGTTCCAGCCGGTCCAGATCCACCTGTGCCAGGTCCCCGCTTCGAAAGCGCAGCCGGTTCACGTCCAGCTCCTTGTCCCAATACGCCAGGTTTTCCTTGGCGTTATCGAGTACCGCCTTGGACTGCAAAACCTGTACGAACGCACTGCGCAGGTTGAAGATGAGGCCGCGCTCCTGGTCCAGATATTGCGATTCGGTTACGGCCGTGGTTTCCCTGGCCTGATCGCGCCGCAGCTCGCGCTTGTGCTCGCGTTCGTGGAGATAGCTGAAGCTGGCCACCTCCACCTCGCCGGAAAGCGGACGCCAAATCCCCTGGTTCGGTGTCATCTGCAACCCGTCCGCCGAAAGCGTCAAGTCCGGATTCGGGCGCAGGTAAGCCGTGATCTCGCTGGCCCGCGATTCGTCGATGTTCAGTTGCGCGGCCTTCAGTGTGGGATTGGTTACTTTGAACTTGTCTTCAACCTGCTGCCAGGTCAATGTGGTCTGTGCGGGGAGCGACAGAGAGAACACGCTGGCGAGAACAGCGGCAATCCAACCCGGCGAAAGCCGCTCGCCAGTCGAGCGCAGTCTTTTAGCTGATTCTAGCATCTTTGTAGCCTGATTCACAGGAGCCGACCGGGCTGTAGACTCTGACTGTAGCCGTATCGAACGGCCCGCATCCAGTGATCTTGCTTCCAAAGAGCCAATCGTTAGATAATCTATTAGATTATCTAAAGAGTACATGCAAACTGCAGTGCCGCGCAGGTAGATTATGGCTGGATCAGACACATCTTTCGGTTAGCACGTTTGATCTTTCAGCCGAGGACCTTGGCTGCTTGCCCGATTCGCCATATGATGCGGCATGGAGTCGTTGAAGACCGAGTCTCTGTGTGACCCGAGGTCCCCCCACCCCATCCGGGTGTTGCTGGTTTATGACCATCTGCTTTTCCGCGAAGGTCTCGCCCGGCTGCTGGCTGCCGAGGATGGCGTGGAACTGGTAGGGGCCTGCACCACTCCCGCCGAAGCCTTGAAAGTCTTGAAGGATTCCGGAGCCGACGTCATTTTACTGGACATCGCCATCGCACGCGAGTTCATTCTGTCGGCGCGCAAGAGCCGCCAACGCGGAAAATTCCTGGTGCTGGCCACTGAGTTCGATCCAGCCGAGTCCGCCGAGGTGCTACAAGACGGCGCCGCCGGTGTCTTCCGGGCCTCCGATTCGCCTCATCGCCTGATGGAGGCTATCCGCCTCGTGGCCGGCGGAGAAGCTTGGCTGGACCAAAAAGTGCTGCAGTTTCTCGCACAGCGCTATCCGCGGTTTCAGTCCCGCTGGAATCGGAAACTGAGCGAACGGGAGAAATTCGTCTTACGCGGCGTGGTGGACGGGCTGTCCAACAGGAAGATCGGCAGTGAGATCGGCGTGTCGGAATCCACCATCAAGGCGGCCTTGCAGCAGTTATTCCGGAAGGCGGGCGTGCGCACGCGCAGCCAGCTCGTCAGAGTCGCCCTGGAAGGCCAAACCGCGGCGGCGAGACCAGAGAACGGCGTTCCCCACTGAAGGGAATGGAGCGCCGCATTTACGTTGCGGCGACGGCGGCCATCATTTGATAGTGCGTGCGGTAGTGGCGATAGGCCGCCAGAAGCGTGATCAGCATCAGAACCGCCGCGCCGCCCATAGTGATCGAAAGTGAATATCCGATCATCCTGCCGTTATGGAACAGATAATCGTTGAAAACTCCGGGCAGCAGCGGGCCGAGGGTCTGGCCGCCGATGTTGAGGATGAACAGGTATAGGGCGGACACCACGCCGCGCACCTGGTTGGGGAAGATGCGTTGTAACGCGGCGGCCGAAATCCCCATGGGCAGCGCCAGGACAAACACACCCGCAAAGAGACACGCGATAGTCCAGCCGACATCGGGAAGCAGCGTGCCGATGGGCAGCAACAGGATGGTCAACGCGGCGCCCAGCGTCATCACGCGCATGGGCGCTTCATCGATTCCCCGGCGCTGCCAGCGGTCGCTCAGCCGCCCGCCTGTGTACATGCCGCCGCAGCCGGCGATGAGCAGAATCGCGGCGAGGACTTTCCCGGATTGGCCGGGAGTCCAGCCGTGCACGCGCAGGAAATAAGTGGGTCCCCAGGAGACCAGCGCGTAATTGGCCATGGATTGAAATACCATGGCGAGCGAAATGCCGAAGAGGGATTGCCAGCGCAGCCGCATCTGGCCCAGGGATTGGCCGAAGCTAAGCCGCGCGGCCTGGCCTTGCGCGCTCTTGAGCATGCCGCGCCGTAGCGGTTCTTTGATGGTGTAGGCGAGCAGCGCGAACGCCAGGCCGGGCAGGCCGACGATCAGGAACGTCACGCGCCAGCTTGCGATGGTGCC
>JASIGB010000074.1:0-4834 GCA_030045355.1 Bryobacteraceae bacterium | reverse complement strand
CCGGCCCGATCACTAATCCATCCGGCTGCCGGATCGAAAACGGAAATCCGGTGCGCAGATCGGCCAGCGCCGAAACGGCCCAGTTCTTCCACGGCAGCGGAAGATACGTCCACCCCAGGAAACGCTGCGGCGCGTCCCAAGGCATCGGCGCCAGGTACGGCAATATTTGCAGAGGCTGCGGTGAGTTGGGGTCGATGAGGGCATTAGACTGCGCCCGCGACCAGGTGTACGACGCCATCCATTCGAACTGACCCGAGAACGTTTGCCGCGCCGAGAACTGGACCGAATCGTAATCGTCGCGCCGCAGGTTCGTGAGCTGGTAGCTGCCTCCCATATCGCCGTTCGGCAACGGCAGCAACGAGGGCGGAGCCTCCGGCGCGAGTGTGTTGATGAAGCTGAAGCCATCGGTGCCCCGCCGCCGCAGATATTTCGCGCTCAGAATCAAACGCTCCGTGAGCTGGTGGTCCACTCCGAGCGTCCAATTCGTGGCGCGCGGTAGAACCAACCCCGCTGTAGGAATGCGATAAATGCTGAGCGCGGGAGGACCGGCGGGAGTGCCGTCGGGATTGTACGCCGTGGTGACGGCCGTCTGATCCAGCGGCAAGCCCAACATGCCGAGCGTCACGGCGTCGTGCGTAATCGCATACCCCCCGGCGATTCTCGTGCGCCCGGACTGAAACGGCGACCACGAGACGGCCAGCCGCGGCGACCACGCCACGTCACGCACGCTTTGATCCCAATCCTGGCGCACGCCCAAATTGAATTGCAGGCCTTTCGCAACGCGCCAGGTATCGAGCAGATACGCCGACTGCTCTCGATCGCCTACCTGGAACGTCGCGGGCGTCGGAAATAGCGTCTCGGAGATCAATTGATTGGACGTTCCGAAAACTTCGTAGCCCGTGCGGCGGAAGTCGCCTTGGTAGCTCAGCCAATCGACATCCGCGCCCGCCTCCAACTGATGTGACCCCGCCAACTGAAACTTGGGGAGATAAATGTGCGCTAGTCCCTGATCGCGCGCGGCGCTCTGCCGGGAATTCACGAAGTAATTGCCGCTGTTGCCGGTGGGCGAAATCAGGTAGAGATTTTGCCCCTGGGGCGTCTGGGAATCCGAAAAGTAATTGTGCGCGTAGCCGAATTCCACCAGCAATCCATGGCCGAAATATTCCTGATCCTTCACGCTCGCGAAGTATTGGCGCGTATCCACGCTCGACGTGGTCGAGACCGGATTCAGCGGACCGAGCCCGATGCGGCCTTCATTATCCACGTTCACTAGAAAATCGGCGAACAGGATGTTGGAAGGAGTTAAGTTGAATTGCGTATGCAGCAGGTTGCTACCGCCCCATCCGCTCCGTGTGTCCTGGCCGCTCGGAAGCCCGGTGACCACGGCTTCGTCGTATGCCGAATCGAACGTGTCGGAAAACCAGGCCCGGCCGCGCACGATGGGCCCGGAAAACCCGATCCGCGGATACCAGTTCGACAGGTGCAGCCCTTCCTGAAAGCTAAAGCCGGGAATAAAATCGGTGGCTGTGTAATGAAACGCGTCGGTGCCGTTTTCGGTCCGGATGCCGAGCACCCCAGCGCTCCCCTTGCCGAACTCGGGCGAATAGCGGCCTGAGGACAAATCCACCGAACGAATGCCTTCCACCGCGAACACGGTTTGAAACTGGCCTGTGATGGGGTTCGTGATATCGAAGCCGTTGAGCAAATAAAGAATCTGGTTTTCCGCCGAGCCGTTCACATGCAGGCCGCCCGTGGGATCTTCCACTACGCCCGGCAGAAGCGCGAACGAATTTCGCAGGCTGTGGCTGTTGGCATAGGGCATATCGTTCACTTCGGTGCCGCTGAGACGTTCTTGGTTCTGCGCCTGGCTGACATCCACCGGGGACGTTTCGGCGTTGACGTTCTCGGACTGGAACACCTCGCGAACCGTATTGATCGCGAAGGTCAGCTCGGCGGCGCCTTCGAGGTGCACGGGCCGGTCCTTCAATGCGTAAAAACCTTCGCGCTCGACGCTCACCAGGTAGTCGCCGGATGCGGGAAAAACCAGGGTGAACCCGCCATCGGCGTTGCTGCGGGCCTGCCAGGAGTTCGCTGCGGCACTGGGAACGCCGGCGGGGCGCGCCTCGACGCGGGCATCAAGAACCGGGGCATTATTTTCATCCACCACCCGCCCGTGCAAAGTGACCTGGGGCAAAGTGACCTGAGCGCAAAGAGGAACGCTGGGCAGGGCGGAAACGGCGGCCAGGCGCAGCCATACGGCGAGCCCAAACCGCATTTGGTTCGTGTGCCGGCGCCCCGATGATTTCCTAGCGCACACGCGGATGCTGACATGGTAATCCAGATCGGCGCCGCGGTACGACTCGCACGGATTACAAATGCCGCTTCAGCCAGGCGTGGAAATCCGGCCAGAACTCCGGCAACAGATGCGCGAAGCCCGATCCGGCCACCGAAGTGGCCCAATTCACCGTGGCGGCTCGCGCGTTCCTGCTCGCCGGAGGATAGTAGGCGTTGGAAAGCGCGGCGCTGACCGCGGTTCCCAGCACGTTCGAGGCGTTGAAGGTGGTGGCGCCTGAATCCGAACGGGTAATTACGGAGCGACTGATCGCGTACCCCATTCGCGCCCATAGTCCGTGCTCCGGTCCCATGCGGATATAGCGCGTATCTTCGTGAAATGCCGATGCGAGCACAAAATCGCCGAAGAAATTCTGGCTGATAATATCGCCTACCGCCGAACCAAAACGCTCCGGATAAGCTGGCCACAGCTTGTCACCGTAGCGCGGCGTGGAATTGCTGAATTGCGACACGGCGGCGTTGAACGCGCCCGCGCCCAACGTGAGAGGCGCGAACGTCTCGGTTTCAAAGAATTGCCATTTTTCGGAGACCGAGGGCGGTGTAAGTTCCGGATTGGCAACCGATGCCGTCGGGTCCTGCGCCCGGACAAACGCCGGCGCCGCCATAACCAGGCACAAGGCAAGCGTCACCCGTCCCATCTGTCTATTGTGACGCGCGGCGGGGCGAATCGTGTCGTGCTCGTTGCCGGCTGATGCGCGGCAGCGTTAGCATTTTACAGGGCAGAATGCTTTATCGATACGCGCATCGCATCCATTCACGAACACTTTCATGCCCGGGAAGAGGTCCACGAAGTGACCGAGGGAGAGTTGGAACATGCCCACCTCGCACAGCCACCTGCCGCTTTCGGCGCTGCTTTCGCAAACTCTGGTGGCCTTCATCATCGAATGCGACAACGAATTCGAGCACCGCATGCCGCACCGGACTTCGGATTATGGGGTAGGGAAGCTGGGCCCTGGTCCGTGGCTGACCTCGAGCATCATGTGGTGGAACTGCTTGCGGTTCATCGGCGACGATGGCGTGCGGGCGGGAGAGCTCGAAAACCTGGCTCGCACGCCAACCAACTTGCGTGGCATGCAGCGCTGGGGCTATATCGCCGTCGGGCTTGATCCCGCGGCCGGCGCAAAAGCATCGCGGGCCAAATCGACGATTCGCGTCACATCCAGGGGCCGCGCCGCGCGTGACGCGTGGCCGCCTGTGATGGACAGTGTCGAGAAACGCTGGCTGGAACGCTTCGGGAGCGCTGAGTTTCACCGCCTGCGCGAGGTATTGTGCGCTCTGCTGGACCGCATTGCCCTGGACCTGCTGGATTGCTTGCCCATCCTCGGCTATGGCCTGGTCACGAAAGGCCGCGTGCTGGTGAGCCCCGCGAAGGAACGGAATTCAGGCGCAGTCGCTCAGCTTGCGCTGCCCGCGCTGCTCTCTCGCGCCTTAATCGCATTCGCGCTAGATTTCGAGCGCGAGTCCGAAATTTCTCTCGCCATCGGCGCCAATCTTCTGCGCGTGCTGGACGAAGACGGCGTGCGCGTGCGCGATCTTCCGGTGCTCGCCGGCGTTTCCAAAGAGTCGCTGAGCATGGGCATGGGCATTCTGCGGAAAGCGCGCATCGCGGTTTTGGAAGATGCCGCACCTGGCGTGAAAACGAAGGTCGTGCGTTTGACCGCGAAGGGAATCGAATCGCGAGACGCGTACCGGCGCCTGCTCGCCGCCATCGAAAAACGCTGGCAAACTCAGTTCGGTGCGGAAACGATCAGCGCGCTGCGCGCCGCGCTCGAACTTTTGACCGGCGACAGCGGCGCTTCATCGCCTCTTTTCGCCGGCCTGGAAGCGCACCCCGATTGCTGGCGCGCCAAAGTGCGCAAGCCCGAAGTCCTGCCGCACTATCCGATGGTGCTGCATCGCGGCGGCTATCCCGACGGCAGTTAGCAGTTCAACGACGATTGAATCCGCGCGTTCCAGCGCCGGCGCGGCAATCCCGGCTGCCGGTCACGGTAGAAATCCATCGTTTCTTCGGCGTTTGAATCGAAACCAGAGAAACGGCATGTGGCACGAAAAATGTCCAATACAAAAGCAGGGCACACTCCAACCAGCAACTTGGCCATTGCCCTCAACATGACGTGGAGGCGACATCACCGGAGTAATCTGCTCGGAGGCCGTTCATCAGAATCACTGTCACAGATCAGCCTAGCCGACAAATCGTCAAAGTGGATTTCGGCTCGGGCAGACGGGCCGAGATTCTGAGACGGATTTCTGAGACGCCCGCTGGGCCCCGATAGCCGTAACGCGCGGTATAGTTATGTGGGCGTTTTGAGACTGAATTGTGAGGCGTGTGAAGCTGCTGTTTTCGGGCATTCGACGTTGTCTCGAAACTTACCGTTTATGAGACACGCCTAAAGGAGGACGGAGACCGGCATGGCCCACCGTCCAGAGAGTAATAGTCGATTTGACAGAGAACGAGCACCCGACGGACCATGCAGACATGGGC
>JASIGB010000777.1:0-4849 GCA_030045355.1 Bryobacteraceae bacterium | reverse complement strand
ACCCACGGTGCCCTAGCGCCGTAATCTTGAAATCTAGTTTCGATCCGATAAGAACTTCGGATAACCACATGCATGCGATTCACGCCGATGCGGGTGAAGCGGTCATCCAGCTAGCGCTGGCCGATACGCGCCTGCACAAGGACCTACTGGATCAACTCGATGAAGGCGTGTGCATTGTGGATCGCGATCATCGAATCCTGTATTGGAATCGGGGCGCCGAGCGCATCAGCGGACACTTGGCTCAGGAAGTGGCGGGGCAATTCAGCCATGGCGATCTGTTGATGCATTGCGAGGCCGACGGCAGTTTGCTCCCCGGGGCGGGGCCTGAATCGCCGGTCGTGGCCGCGATGCGGGACGGCAGGACACATCAAACCACGGTATTCCTCATGCACCGCGAAGGACACAGGCTGCTGGTGGAACTCCAGGCGCGTCCTATCCATGATGCCGCCGGCGCCATCGCCGGCGCTATGGAAACATTCGAGGAAGTGTCCGCACCGTCCCATCGGCGGGCCTACGAAATGGAAGTCTTCGGCTGTTCGGACTCGCATAGCGCGGCAGCCAATCGAAGATTCGGAGAAATGATGGTCCGTCACGCATTGGAGGCTTTGAACGTCTTCGAAATCCCCTTCGGATGGCTGCGCGTCGGGCTGGACGGCGCCGAGCATCTCGATCGGGCGTTTGGACATGGAATGGTGGACGCGGCGGTGAAAATGATCGCCGCCACGCTGGATCGCAGCCTGGGACCGCTGGACGTACTCACACATTGGGACGCGGAGGAATTCCGCGTGGAAGTGAGCCGCTGTTCGCGCTCGGAATTATTGGCCACTGCCGAGCGGCTGCGGCTGCTGGTGCGCGCCTCGACGCTCGAATGGTGGGGTGACCGGTTAGGCGTAACCATCTCAGTGGGGGGCGCGACGGCCGAACCCGGAGACAGCATCGAGAGTCTGGAGCAACGCGTGAGCGCAGTGTATGAAGGCTGCCGGGCGAGCGGAGGCGACCGTACCGCCATCGCCCATGTGAGGCTGAAGCGGTGAAGAGCAAGCCCTAATTCAATAAGGTGGTGTCATGTTTGCTATAGCCGGAATTGTGGTCGTGTTCGCAGCGGTAATAGGCGGCTTTCTCATGGAACACGGCAACATCAAAGTGCTGATCCAGCCCGCCGAATTGTTGATTATCGGAGGCGCGGGCTGCGGCACCATTCTCACCGCCAATCCGCCGGCCGTGCTGAAAGCCATCCTAGCCGGTTTCGGCGCCGTCTTCGGCAATTCTAAATATGATAAGGCCCTCTACCAGGGCACGCTAAAGCAGTTGTACGAAGTGATGCAAAAGGCACGTAAGAAAGGCCTGACGGATCTCGAGGCCGACGTCGAGAATCCCGACAAGAGCCCACTGTTCAAGTCCTGGGATCATCATCTGCGCGACTTCGTATGCGACACCTTGCGCATGGCGATGACGGGCGGCCCGACACCGTTCGAGCTCGACCAGGTGATGGAGCTGGATATGGAAGTTCATCATCACTACGCGAACTTGCCGGTCAACGCGCTCACCACGGTCGCCGATTCGCTCCCCGGCTTGGGAATCGTCGCCGCCGTGCTGGGCGTGGTGATTACCATGGGCGCCCTCGGCGGTCCGCCCGAGGAAATCGGCCATAAGGTGGCCGCCGCGCTGGTGGGGACTTTCCTCGGAATTCTTCTGTGTTACGGCGTGCTCGGTCCTATGGCGGCAAAGATGGGCAAGGCCGCCGAAGAAGAAGGCCATTTCTATCACGCCATTCGCGTGGCGCTGATTGCGTTTCTGAAGGGGACCTCGCCCGCCATGGCAGTGGAGTTTGGACGCCGCGCGGTGCCGGGGCACGTTCGCCCCTCGTTTCTCGAGCTGGAGAACGCCTGCAAGAATCGGGCTCCTGCCGCAGCGGCCGCGCCGGGTGCGAAATCCGCGGCGGGCGCCGCAACCCCCGAACCGGCCGCCGCAAAATAGACGCAGCCTCACGTTTCTATGTCTGCTCAAAAGTCCGATCAACTCCTGGTTCAGCCCATCATCATCAAAAAGAAGGTCGTCCATGGCGGCCATCACGGCGGCGCCTGGAAAGTGGCTTATGCCGATTTTGTCACCGCCATGATGGCGCTCTTTATTGTGCTCTGGCTGATGGGCGCTAGCTCTAAGGTGAAACTGGCCATCGCCGGATATTTTCGCGATCCCTCCGGGCATTCCGACAAGAACGGGTCCGGGCAAAGCGGCGCCACCGAAAATATCGGCATTGGAAAGGACGACATGGGCAAGCTGAAGGAGAAGCTGGAGGCCGCCATCCGCCAGACTCCGAATGTAGCGAAGCTCAAGGATCAAGTGCAGATGACCGTCACGGGCGAAGGTCTGCGCATCGAGCTGCTCGAAAGCGCGGTCAGCACTTTTTTTGAGAGCGGCAGCGCGCAGCCCACTCCGGAGGGCAACGAAATGCTGCAATTGCTGGCCGGCCAGTTGGGCAAACTCCCGAACAAGCTTTCCGTGGAAGGTCACACGGATTCCAAGCCGTATCTTTCTTCCAACGGCTATTCCAACTGGGAGCTCTCCAGCGACCGCGCCAATGCCGCGCGCAAACTGATCCAGCAGTCCGGCGTCCGTGCCAACCAGGTGGCCGATGTGCGTGGTTTTGCCGATCAAAGGCTGCGAAAACCCGAGGATCCCACCAGCCCCTCCAACCGGCGAGTATCGATTGTAGTGAAATATCTGGCCCCGGGCGACAGCGTGCAGACGCCGCCGCACACCACCGGATCAGAGGCGGAAAAGCCTTCCCCTTTGTCCGGCAAACCAGCGGCGCCGCAGCCTGCCCCCGCAAAACCTGCGCTCGAAAAACCGTCCCCCATGCCCGCCAAGGCCGCCGCGCCTGCGCCTCCGCCCGCAAGAACCGAACGCTAGCTGGGGTTCCCGCGCTTTTATTGGCTGAATTGGAGCTCTTTGTTAAAATTGAGGTTGAGTCCCAGTAATACCGGGCGAGCGGATCGGCGGGAAAACCCTTGCTTCGCCCCGCTGCCCTGTTTATACTGGCTTTTTTGCCGATGATGAATGTGAGCATGACACCGCGGGATGACTTGGATCCATTGGCGCCGCAGCGCGAGGCCGCCATGTTCTACGGCCTTTTCCTGCGCGGCCACTCGGCGGAAACCCTGCGCCGCGATATCGATGTTCCCAAGCCCGTGCTAGAGAAGTGGTTGAATCGGCATTGCTACGAAGGCGGCTTCCGGGACGCGCTTCGCCGCGTGTATCATTACCGCAAACAGGTGTTGGCCATCTTCGATGAGCTGGTTCTGAACGAGAAGAGCCGGCCGCCCTTCGTGCACTGAGCCGCGAAAAAGTAACCTCTTTTTCACTTTCCTGGGCCAAGCTTCCCCTACACTGAAAAAGATGAAACATTCTCATACGCCGTCATTGCCTGAAGAGCCAGCAACAGACGCCGCCGATCCACAAGCCAAAGAGCGGCTGCTCTCTACGCCCACGCGCCCCTTCGACCCCGTGGGTGCATCCAGCGCCACCGAGATCCTCACCCGCATGCAGGGCACTGCGTTCCAGGGCAAGCAGCTAGGGCTGGCATTCGAAGTGTGGAAGAAGATGCTGGGCGATCGCTGCACCATCATGATGGGTATGTCGGGCGCCATGGTGCCGGCCGGAATGCGCCGCCTGGTGGTCCGCATGATCGAGAATCGCCTCATCGACTGCCTGGTTTCCACCGGCGCCAATTTCTTCCACGATTTCCACGAAACCATGGGCAATTTCCATTACCAGGGGTCGCCCGCCATCGACGACGTGCTGCTGGCCGAAAACTTGGTAGATCGTATGTACGACGTGTTGGCCGACGAAGAAAAATTCCGCCAGCACGATCAGTGGATCGGCCGCTTCGCCGCTTCGCTCGACCCATCGCGTCCCTACACTACGCGTGAATTTCTCCATCTGCTCGGCTTGGAATTGGCCAAGCACGCCAAAGAAGATGGCATTGTGTCGGCGGCCGCGAAAGCGGGCATCCCGCTGTATTGCCCGGCCGTCGCCGACAGCTCCATCGGCATCGGCATCGCCGCGAATCGCTATGCGGGCGGGAACAAGTTCACCTTCGACGTTATCGGCGACGTGGTGGAAACCGCGCGCATTGTGGCCGAATCCCCTGCCACCGGCGTCATCTACTTCGGCGGCGGTACGCCGAAGAATTTCGTGCAGCAGACCGAGGTGACCGCCATCATCATGAACACCGGCGTCACCGGCCACAAGTACGCCATCCAATGCGTGACCGACGCGCCGCATTGGGGCGGCCTCTCCGGCTGCACGTTCGAAGAAGCGCAGAGCTGGGGCAAGATCGCCAAAGACGCTTCCATGGTGACCTGCCATTCCGACTCCACCATCGCCATGCCGATTCTGGTATCGGCGCTGCTCGAAAATCGCGAGCTCGTCGCCAAGCGCCACCGGCCCGGCTTCACGCACGGCCGAGAGTTAGGAATCCAACCATGAAAATTCCGATGTACCAGGTGGACGCCTTCGCCGGCCGCGTCTTCACCGGAAATCCCGCCGCAATTTGCCCGCTCGAAGCCTGGCTTCCCGATGACCAGATGCAGGCCATCGCAGCTGAGAACAATCTCGCCGAGACGGCTTTCTTCGTGCGCAACGGCTCAGGATACAAACTGCGCTGGTTCACACCCGCCGTTGAAGTGGATCTCTGCGGACACGCGACGCTGGCATCGGCCTATGTGATTTTGAACGATCTCACACCGGGCGAGCGCTCCGTTTCATTTGAAACGAAGAGCGGGACGCTGACAGTCACTCGCTCCGGCGATCTCTACTCGCTCGATTTCCCTTCGCGCCCGCCGCA
>JASIGB010000776.1:0-4725 GCA_030045355.1 Bryobacteraceae bacterium | reverse complement strand
ACGAAAACGGCGTGCGCTGGATTATTGACTTTAAGACCAGCACGCACGACGGCACTGGCCTGGAGAATTTTCTCGAGCAGGAAAAGGAGCGCTATCGCGAGCAACTGGAGCGCTACGCCCGCTTGGTGAGCAAGCGCGAAGAGCGTCCCATTCGCTTAGGACTTTATTTCCCCCTAATCGGTCAATGGTTGGAATGGGCCGCTTCCGTGCCTTTGCGGCGGCAAGCGCTGCTGTTCGAAATGTAGCTCACTGTTAAAATGAAATCGCGCTGAAGGGAACAAATATGGCCGAGATCAAGAAATCCGACGAAGAGTGGCGCAAGCAGCTTACGCCCGAGCAGTACGCGGTGACGCGGCACAAGGGTACTGAGCCGGCCTTCACCGGCAGGTATTGGGACAACCACGAGCACGGCACCTACAAGTGCGTCTGCTGCGGGACTCCGCTGTTTGAATCCGACACCAAGTACGATTCGGGCACCGGATGGCCGAGCTTCTGGTCGCCGGTCTCGGCGGAAAACGTGCGCATGGAAGCGGACACCAGCCACGGCATGCGGCGGGTGGAGGTGCTGTGCGGCAAGTGCGACGCGCATCTGGGCCACGTATTCGACGACGGCCCCAAACCCACCGGCGAACGTTACTGTATGAACTCAGCCGCGCTCAATTTCGAGAAGAAGAAGTAGCTGGAAATACTTCGTGAGCCGCGGGCGCTACTCCGCCAGGTCCGGCACCAGCTCCACACGATCCATGGCCAGGAAGTTCCGGATGTGGGGGTGCGTGGACTTCTCCAAATCCTTCACCGGTCCGAAGTAAATCACCTGCCCTTGGAACAGCACCACGACTATATCAGCTACTTTGCGCATCAGGTCCAGATCGTGGGTCACGACGACGGCCGTGAGCCGCAGCTCGCGCTTCAGCTTCAGCATCAGCTCGGCCAAAGTATTCCCCATGATGGGATCCACCATGGTGGTGGGCTCGTCGTAAAGGATGCACTCCGGCTGCGCCGCGAGCGCGCGCGCGATGGCAACGGCGCGCTTGTAGCCGGTAGACAGGTCGGCCGGGTAGGAATTCTTGAATTGCAACATGTCGACCATGGAGAGCAGGCCGTCCACCACGTCTTCCTTGTTGCGCTCGTCATAATCCTCGCGCAGCTCCAGCGAAAAAAGAATATTTTCGCCGACGGTTAGCGAATCGAAGAGAGCGCCGCTCTGGAACACCATGGTCACTTTCTTGCGGATCTCGCGGAGTTGGGCTTCGTCGAAATCGGTGATGTCCTGGTAGGCCACGAACACTCGGCCCTGGTCCGGCTTCAGGAACCCCATGATGTGGCCCAAGCTGACGGATTTGCCGACGCCGCTGCGGCCGATAATGGCCACCGTCTCGCCTGCGTTGACGTAGAAGTTGGCATCGACTAAAACGGGGTGGTCGAACGTCTTATAAACATGGCGAAAATCGATGTAGTGGAGCTTTTCGGTCACGCCGCTCCACCCTCGATTTGCGCCCATTCCGAAGGGGTGTTGACATTGACGAGGACCGCGGAGGTGAGCGGCACCGTAGTGACGCCGATTTCTTCGACCAACCCCCTCATTTTCAAGCGCTTGTCCCGAATCGCCTGGGCTATGGCGGGCGCGCAACTCCGATGGTAGACAGCGCAGAGGGGTTCGGGCTGGCCGCCCGGCGACGCTGCCGCCACGCAGTGGGTGCTCGCCTTTTCGGCATGCTGGAGCAACTCGCGGAGCGCTTCGGCGGAAATGCCCGGCATATCGCAGGCGACGATCAGATTCCAGTCCGTCCCGGTCACTTGCAGCGCCGTGAGGATGCCGCCGGCCGGACCGCAACCGGGAATCGTGTCGCCGAAAACGGGCAAACCGAGCTGACTGAATTGAAGCGGGTCGCCGAGGAGGGCCACCGAACCCGCTGCTTCGCGGACGCGCTCCGCCACGAATTCGACCAGCGTTGTTCCCCGATAGGGCAGGAGGGCCTTGGGACGGCCCATGCGTTTGCTCGCCCCACCGGCCAGCACAAATCCGGAGGCTCGCATGAGAGAATGATACCATTGGGATTCCGATGCACCGCCGGAAAACCTCTCCGATACCAACCGGGGCTTGCGCGGGGGAGGAATCCGGGTATAATCGGATAGAACAAAAGGATGCGATTTTGTTTGGAAATGATTCTGGCGGCGGCGCTTTCGCTAACGGCTTTGGCCGCGGGCGCGCCTTCTGCCGGAGCCGGAACCGCGAGTGACCGTGCCGTTTGGGTGGTGAAGGTGGATCCGCATAGCGGAAAATTGGTGCGTAGACTGGTCGCTCCGCCCGCCCCGGCGGGCGCCGATGGGCAGGTACACGCCCTGATCGCGGAAGCGGCGAGGAGTTACGACGTGAATCCACTATTAGTAGATTCCGTGATCCAAGTGGAGAGCAACTACAATCCGTTCGCAGTGTCGTCCAAAGGGGCGGAAGGCCTGATGCAGTTGATGCCCGCCACGGCGCAGCGATTCGGAGCGACAAACAGTTTCGATCCGAAGCAGAATATCGAAGCCGGTGTCCGTTATCTTAAGTTCTTGCAGGACACGTTCCAGGACGACCGGCTGGCGATCGCGGCTTATAATGCCGGTGAGAAGGCCGTAGCGAAGTACAAGGACGTGCCGCCGTATCCGGAGACAGTAAGCTACGTGGCAAAAGTGGGTAAGAGATACGGGCAAGCGGAACGTGCGGCCCGGACCAAACAAAACGCTGACGAGAGCAGGCGCGAAGCCAAGAATGCAGAGGAGCCAAAGGCCGATGCCACTGAACAGACGCCGCGGCACATTCTTGCGTATGTCGATACAGAGGGCAGACTACACATCGCAACGCAACAGTAAACCCATGCAACACCTCCCCCGGACTTTGCATAGCGGTAATATCCGTGTACGCTGGCCCTATCTGGGAGCGTTGCTCGCGATCGTGCTGGGCACGCTCGGTTCCTCGCTTGCTTCCGATCTTGCCGCTCCCCATCATGTGACCGCGGTGCGATTCTGGTCGCTGAAAGGGGTGACGCGCATCGCCGTCGAGACCGATGGGGATTTCGAGCTGAAATGGGATCGGCTGGATAATCCCGACCGCCTGTTCTTCGATCTGATCGGCACGCGGCCCAAGTTAAGCGGCAAGTCGATCACGGTGATTCCTGTCGGAGATCATCTGCTCGCAAAGATTCGCGTGGCCGAACCGCAACACGACGTCACGCGGGTGGTACTGGATCTGTCGGCGCCGGTGGAATCGACGACGTCAAGGTTGGACAATCCCACGCGGCTGATGATCGAACTGCGGGATTCGGGCGTGAAGGATACGGGCGCAAGGCCCGAGACCACGCGGGCGCCGGTGAAGCCGCCGGCTGTGCCGGTGGAGTCCGCTCCTGCCCCCAAGCCCGCGGCACCCCGGCAGTTTACTCCGCCACCGGCCGCTCAGCCGGTGATCCCCGTGGTGCATCCGGAAACCGCCGCCCTGGAGCTGCCCCCGAGTTTGCCGCCGGTCGTCAGCACGCCGGCTAATATCCCGTTAGATCGCGATCTGGTGGCGAACCGACGTCCCGCGGCGGCCGTATTGGCCAAGGCTGCGCCCCCAACGCCGGCGATCGGCGCCGCTTCGAACCGACCGGATTCGTTCGAAACGGCCCTTCCGGCCAAGCGTAATTCGGAGGGGGGCCGCTCGATGATCCGGGCACTGGACCTGAAGATCGGGCGCATCGTTCTCGATCCCGGCCACGGCGGCCACGATACTGGAAGCGTAGGGCCGGGCGGCCTGCGCGAAAAGGACTTGGTCCTGGATGTCTCCCAAAAGCTTGGCCGGATCATCCAAGACCGCATGGGCAGCGAAGTGATTTTCACCCGATCTGACGACACTTTCGTGCCGTTGGAGAGGCGCACCGAGATTGCCAATGAAGCCAAGGCCGACCTGTTCCTGTCGATTCACGCGAATTCCTCGCCGTTGCGCAATGCCGCGGGGGTGGAGACGTATTATCTAAACTTCACCACCTCCCACAGCGCTCTCGACCTGGCCGCGCGGGAGAACTCGGGTTCGCAGTTAACGGTTTACGATTTGCAAGGGCTGCTCCAGAAAATCGCGCTGAAAGATAAAGTGGAGGAATCGCGCGAGTTCGCCACCCGGATCCAGGCGGCGCTGTACGGCCTGTCGGCGAAGAGCGAGGGGCGCGTTCGGGATCGCGGCGTAAAGAAGGCGCCGTTCGTCGTACTCATCGGCGCCTCCATGCCCTCGGTGCTCGCGGAAATCGGATTCGTCAGCAATATGCACGACGAAAACGTTATGCGACGGGAGGAGTATCGCGAGCGCATCGCCGAGGCGCTCTATAAGGGAATTTCCAGCTACGCGAACTCGCTGAGCCATTTTCAGGTGGCGCAGCGGCATTAATCGGCCGGGCGCTGCTTTATGGAAGCACGCCAGCGGTTTCGGTGGCGCGCTGGTCCGCCGACTCAGACCGGCAGGTCAGAACTTCCACCCGGTTGCGGCCTGCTTTTTTCGCCAGGTATAGCGCTTCGTCGGCTTTGCGGATGAGCGTTTCCTCGGTCCAGCGCTCGCCCGCGAGCGAGCAGGTGACGCCAAAACTGGCGGTCACGCGCAGCCGGGAATCGTTCACCGACATTTCGGTCTGCGAAAGCTGCTTGCGCAGGCGGTCCGCCAGGGCGTAGCTTTCGGTCTCGCTGCAGCCCGGGAACAGGATCAGGAATTCCTCGCCG